>CACXDY010000409.1 GCA_902766505.1 uncultured Prevotellaceae bacterium | reverse complement strand
GTGCCGCGAGCGGGACTCGAACCCGCACAGCCATTCCTGGCTAAGGGATTTTAAGTCCCTCGTGTCTACCAATTCCACCATTGCGGCCTGACTATCGCCACTTTGCCAAAAGGAAAGTGACACCTGTTGTGTTAAATCTTTGCAAAGTTAAGCCGATTTCTCTGAACAACCAACATTATTCACACATTTTAACTATGTTTTGTCCGCAGCAGATTTAGGAAAGGATGTTGTCAGGGGCATTTTTCCGAAAAAAAAGTATTGATAGGGTATCATGTTCTTGTTATAGTCTTACATTTTCGTAACTGGTATATAATAAAAATATTAAATACATCAATTTTATAAAAAATAATATTTATCTTTGCACCAGTTTTTCAAACTGTGACAACCAACAAACTGACCTCAATCACACGGAAACTAACAACAGCAACTTAAAGGATATAAAAGTTCCTTGCTGAGACTTGCTTAAAAAATCTATTTTATATGCCACAATTGACGGGAGAATTCTTGTCTATTCTTGTGGATTACTTATCTTCTAAAAAGCAGAAAATCAAACACTAACAAATACTTAAATTCATAAATTTAAAAACAACATGAGAAAAAAATCTACACTTAATGAATGCTACTGTTCCCAATGGGGGCGGCAAGGAAGGTTGGACAGGTGGTTAACACCACTTGGACTAATCCTACTTCTCTGTGTGATGCTCATGCCAAATAAAGCATGGGCTCAAGATTGGGAAACAAAAACGTATGATTTCACTAATCAACAAGGAGCTACAGTGGCTGTTGGTGCTACTGACGAGACATACACCAATTGTAATTATTTCACTCAAATTGGAAATGTCGCTGATCCTGACCGTTTTGCCGCTCAAGGTGCAAGTTCTTGGTTGTTAAGATCATATGGTTTTTTAAATGGCAATACTGGAGGACGAAGATTCCTGATTAGCAAACTCTATGCTACTGATATTGTTACCATTGAGACAGGTGGCGATGATCTTGCATTAGACGCTGGATGCACAATTGCAACCAAAAATGGCAACACCTTCACCATGACAGAGAAAGGATCATTGGTGGTTTCTGTTGGAAAGACAACCACCAGTGCCATCAAGACCATCACCATCAAGCATGACAACTCTGCATCATACAATTTCAAGCCGGCTATTGAGATTTACAACTTGAATGGTGGCAATCTCTCGCTCGGTGAATCTGCAGGTTTCCAACTTGATGGTGCCAATGCTTCTTATTTGGTCAACCAAAATGGAACAGAACTTAACAATAGGGTGGCCGTTAAGAACCTTGATGATATGGTCATGAATGGTGGTTTGAAGAACAACACCAATTGGCAAACCCGAATTATTTCCATTAGCGACCTTAAGGAAAATGACCGTGTCAGAATCACCTATAACGACGGAACGTATAACTTAGGAAGAACCGGTATTTATTTTGGAAGTGACTTAGGCCTTGGTTCATTAAACAGTGAGGCTTTCAAGGATGTCAACAACAATGGTGAGCTGGATGCAGACTATGGTGAGGCAGCCATTCAAAAGGGAGACTATGTAGAAAAATCTATTTTCTATACTATGACTTTTGACGGTCATCTGGACATTGTGCTCTACCCTCAAGTAGCCATCACCAAGATTGAGATTTATGCTGACCACCGTGCACAAATAGAGAGTGAACAACAAGCAGATGGCAGTTATACTATGTATTTCACAGGAACCGGCCAGATCAAGGAAAAGAGTTACATGGTTCCTGGTGGTCTAAAAGTACAGTTTGGTAATGATAACGAAGATGAGACAGCCTATGTGGTTGCCACCGACCAAGGCCCTGCATCATATATCAATGACGAAGACGGATTCAAGATGGCCAGAGCCAATGGTCAAATCCACGAAACAGAACCATATTCAGGAACCTATTATCGATTTGTTCCTGATGTGGATGGTAAGATCAAATTCTCATTTAAGGCTCAGAGCGTAAGATACAATCCATATAGCTGGGGTACTCATGGTGTTTACTGGTGGCCACAAGATTATAATGTACCCGAGACTGAGGAGATTGGTAATGGTCAGGTTTGCGACTACCACCTTTATTACAGAGATAACAACAATAATTATGCTCAAGCTTGGAATACCTCTAAAAGTTCTGGTGCATTGGTAAGCACCTTTGACAAGAATGATTTGGAGGTAAAAGCAGGAAAAGTATATTATCTCTATGGCACATGGAATGGAGACTTCGGTCAAGGTGCATACTGCGGTGTAGCAGAACTCCTCAGCGTGAACTTCTTGCCTAACAAATTTGTGGATCCTCTTGCCGTTTGTCTCGACAACGACTCACAAGGAGAAGTAGATATTGCTAACGTGGTGGGATATACCGTAAATGATATCACTGAGAAGAGAAAGTCAGCCAACATCACCGATTATGATCTTTCCATTTCTAATGGCAAGCTGAGCATCAGCAACATCACCTACGCAGAGGGTGCAGACCATGCAGGTGTCATCCTGTTGAAGTTTGGCACAGGAGCCAAAGATCCAGTCTTCGCACTGACCATCGCCTACGATGCCGCTTACTGCTCTTCTAATTGGGACGAGGCAACCAAGGGTTACACCGAGGGCCACACTTGGGACTTCTCCTCCGACCCATTGGAGATTGGAAGCTACTGGACCAACTTCTTCGACACAAACAACAACATCAACAGTGGTACGCTCACAAAGAACACCAGTTCACAACTCTACGATGAGATAGACAACAGGTTGGATCCCGAGGGCGCTCCAGCTCCCGAATGGACCTTCAAATATCTGTCAAAGGTAAGCTCAGGCGAACTTGACCCGACATTCCTGAATATCTATGACATGGCAGGTGACAATGCCGACATGATCTGGGAAACCGAAGGTCTCTGGTTCGAGACCGAATCCAACCAAAGCTGTCTCTTCAATGAGAAACAAGGTTCTATCGACCGCACCAACACTGTTCAGCGTGACCCCCAACGTTATGTGGGTATCCTCAAGGGTGGCGAGTTCACCATCCCCAAGCTGGATCAAGACGACCGCGTGCTCATCTATATGGGTAACAGTACGACCTCTTCCGCTGGTCCTGTCATCTTCGAGATTGACAATGCACTCGATGCATTAGGAAAAGAAATCACCAGCGAGTACCGTCTCGGCGGTTCCGTATTCAACACTTGGCAGGCCGACGGTTCAAACCACGGTGATCCCAACTATCAAGGTTGCTACCACTTCTTTGCCAAAGCAGACGGCGACATGACCTTCAAGATGGTCGGTGGTACGGTTTGCAAGATCTACAAGATTGTGATCTATCGTGGCAATCACATGAGAACCAATGATATCACCCGCCTCAACAACGGTCCACTCGTACTCGTGAATAATGAAGGTGATACGGAAGGCAAGAGTGCTGGATTCAACATCCACTACCGTGGTAAAGGTGAAACAATCACCAATCCAGAGGTTTTGGTGAAGACCGGTAATCTGACAGATGATTCCTTCACAAGTGATTATCTGACACTCATCAGCGGCACCGGTGGTGTTAATCTCACAACCAGAGTAGGTGACTTCGGTAACTTCAGACTGCGCCTGAAGGATATGGACTACAGCGGCCAATATGTTTGCGACTTCGCTGACCGTAACCTGACCATAGGCTACAAGCAGCAAGTAGAATATCCATATACCTGGGACTTCACCGACGTAATGGGAACTGCTACCAGCGATGACATGGCTGCTGAAAACTCGAATTATCCAGAGACTGAAGATGTGCATGAGAATAAGGGTTGGGACCTCTCCATGTGGGATGAGGACGGCTCAATGCTTGTTTGCCATCCCGATCCTACGATATCAGTGGATGACAACTATCTCTTCTACCACGACAGTGACAAGGGAATGAACAATCACCTGAAAGGCAACCAGCTCTTTGCCAACGACAAGATTATCCCTGAGACGAAGGGTCTGTGGTTCTACTTCGACAACAACGACCGCCCCTACAACAAACTGATGACCTTCGACGAAGACGGTATGCACCTCACCAACTACGGTGACGGCACCCGTCAGGCTTGGTGGAACTACAAGATAATCATTCCCGCTGTTCCCCAAGGCGCCGCTGTCTATCTGCGCGCATCAAGAGAAGCAAGTGTGGCTGAGGATGACTATACCATGGGTAATGAAGGAGAAGTATATTTCCTCACCAACAAATATGCTTTCGGTAGTGGAAACAAAGTGGATTTTGGCAGCGATGCCAACTCCGTGATATATCAGGTGAAGGATGTCAACCCCAATGCCTCAGAAGAGGAGGGTGAGGACTATATCATGGCCATCTACAACGCAGGCGAAGAGAGCAACCTGACCCTGACACTCAACGGCTGGTGTGTGAAGAAGATGTCCGTATCCACTGATGAAAAGAAGGTGAACAAGTATGGATGGACCACTGAGAGCCGCGCACGCATCATCGACCCATCATTGCTTGCTTACCTCACTGGCTACGACTTTGAGACATGCATGGTGCCTTCCGTCGACTACGACAACTATGTTGTCAACCTCGAGCCCTATGCCGCTACTGACATCGTAAGTGTGGCAACAGATGGTGACAATAACGCCTATATCATCCACAACAAGGCTGAGGAGGCCGTCAGCATTTTTAATGATGGATTCCACCTCTTCGTGCCCGACATGAATGACTACACTGCAAGCCGTACAGATGGCAGAACCAACCAAAAGACTCAGAAGGATCAGAGCAGCTACCTGCTCGTCTCACAAGTGTCCTCTACCAATGGCGAGAAGACTATCCCTGCCACAAGTGGCAACTACACCAACTATGCGCTCACCTATAAATACTATGACTTAGATGAGGATGGTAACATCATCAGTGCACAGAAGGAAGGAAGGGAAGCATTCTATCGTATCAACAAAGGTGGCGCCTCAAGTATAGGCAACCAGGCATACCTGCCTCTTCTGACTGACAACCTCGTGGATGCCAACGGACACTACAAGTCAAATGCTTACCATCTTGAATATGTGGACGTGCCCGATGATATCGAGACTCTGGAGAGCACAGCCAACCAGAACGGCAATGCTGTATACTACAATTTGAACGGTCAGAAACTCAATGGTGTGCCCACCGAGAGTGGCCTGTATATCGTCAACGGCAAGAAGATCGTTATCCGATAATTGTTTCACTAATAAATCATGTATCCAATGAAAAAGCAATATATCCAACCAACGACCGACTTGGTAAACGTACGTTTAAATGGTACTGTCCTTACAGGAGTAGATATTATAGGAGGTTCAAGAGGAACCGACGAGCTGGGTACCAACCAAACAGCATTTGAACCCGAAGATGACTTTGAAGAGATTAGCAAACCTCAGTCATTGTGGGATGACTAATATTCAGGAAAGGGGCAAGCGGAAATGCTTGCCTCTTTCTTTTTTTCCATTTTGCCTGATGGGGTTGAGGCGTTTGTAAAAGAAAAATGTTGCAGGAATTGTGGAATTCTCCTTTTTTTTGGTAAATTTGCAAATGTTGCAAATTTATGGGGAAATGAGGAAACGGTTCTTCCTGTTTTTATGGGCATTAGCCCTCGCATGTAGCATTCATGCCAACCAACTCGACTCTCTCTATCGTTGTCTGGACGGAGAGATAGCACGTTTTGGCGAGTATGTGGCCATTCATGACCGTGAAACGGCCCATCTACGCAGTCAGTTGGAGAATGCCACATCGGATGAAGAGCGATATGAATGTTCGATGATGCTCTACGACAAATACCGTGCATATATCAACGACTCTGCCATCTATTATCTCCGTGGATGCATCTCCCTCGCCGAAAAAATGGGCAGACGGTCAGACGCCGGCAAGTGTTGGTCTCTTTTGGCTCTGAGATGCTCAAATACCGGTATGTATGACGAGGCTTTCGAGATGTTGGAACATGTTGACCCTTCCCTACTCGACCAGCAAGCATTGGGTACGTACTACGAGGCCATGAATCATGTCTATAACGAGTTGGCTTATTATACGCACTTGGATGATATGCGGGAGAAATACCAGGAGGAGGCCCGGAAATACGAGGAACTGTTGCTGTCGGTGGTACCTGAGCACTCTGAAGTAGCATTTCTAAGACGGGAGATGCGGAACCTGACATCGGGAAACCTGAAGGAGTCGATGGCCATCAACAACGAATGGCTTGCCACTGTGCAACCAGGAACTCACCCTTATGCCATGGTGGCTTTGTACCGCTATCTGGAGTTCAAGGCACAGAACGACACCTTGGAGATGATGCGGTGGTTGGCGGAGTCGGCACTCTCCGATGTCCGCAATGCCATCATGGACCAGGGGTCGTTGTGGGAATTGGCCAATCAGTTGATGCTTCAAGGAAATGTCGACCGTTCCTACCGCTATATCTCTTTCACCAGTGAATGCACCAACCGATATGGATCGCGCCAACGCAACTGGCAGATAGCACCCCTCCTATCCGAGATAGCCAACAACTACAAACGTAGCAGTGAGCACAACCGCGACAGGCTGAAACTCACCATTGCAGGCATCAGCATCCTCGCATTATTGTTGCTTGCCCTCCTCTATTACGTCAACCGGCAGCGCAAACGGTTGGCTGCTGCCCAACAGGCCCTGCAACAGACCAATGCCATGTTGGCCACCGCCAATGACCAATTGTCGGTCAACAACCAGAAACTCTCTGACGTCAATGGCCAGTTACATTCGCTCAATGCCCAGTTGGCTGAGTCGAACCGCGTGAAGGAAGAGTATGTGGGCCGGTTCATGCGTCTCTGCTCCATCTATATCGACAAGATGGATAAATTCCGCAAACGGGTAAACAAACTGACGAAAAACCATGATTTCGAGGAGTTATACAACATTACCCGCAGTCAGGAGTCGAAGAGCCAGCAGTTGGAAGAGTTGTTTGAGAGTTTCGATGCTGCCTTCCTCCATCTCTTCCCCCAATTTGTAGATGAGGTGAATGCACTGCTCAAACCTGAGGAACAGTTGGAGTTGCAGAAAGGCAACAAGATGAACACCAGCCTCAGAATTCTCGCACTGATACGCCTTGGTATCGACGACAGTTCGAAAATCGCGGAGTTTCTCAACTACAGCGTCAACACCATCTACAACTACCGTGCCCGTCTGAAGAGCAGTGCCAAGAGCGACCGCGAGGATTTCGAACGGCAAGTAAAGAAAATCGGTATGCCGCAGTAGTAAGCGGCGCGTTCTCTTGCTCACAACTCATGAACACACGGAAAAGCACCAACAAATTTGGCTTTTCACTCGTTTAATCGTACCTTTGCAGTCAAACAAGAAATCATCATACAATGGATTATCTGAAAAAAGACTTCGCCAAAAGGCTCTTGGACATCAAGGCCATCAAATTGCAGCCCACCAATCCTTTCACCTGGGCTTCGGGATGGAAATCCCCTTTCTATTGCGATAACCGCAAGACTCTCTCCTTCCCCGAATTGAGGAGTTATGTGAAACTGGAACTTACTCATGCGGTGTTAGAGCATTTTACTGGCGTAGAAGCCATCGCAGGAGTCGCTACAGGTGCCATCCCCCAAGGTGCCCTGGTGGCCGATGCCCTCCACCTGCCCTTCGTGTATGTCCGCAGCAAACCCAAGGACCATGGCATGGAGAACTTGATAGAGGGAGAACTGCGCCCTGGTACGAAAGTGGTCGTGGTCGAGGACCTCATCTCCACCGGTGGAAGCAGTCTGAAAGCCGTGGAGGCTCTCCGCAAGTATGGCTGCGAGGTCATCGGCATGGTGGCTTCCTATACGTATGGTTTCCCCGCTGCTGAACAGGCTTTTGCCGAGGCTGGTGTGGAATTGGTGACGCTCACCGACTACGAGCACGTGGTGGCCACTGCTGTGGAGACTGGTTACATCTCTCCCGAGGAGGTGGCTATGCTGAATGAGTGGCGCAAGGACCCAGCCCATTGGGGATAACATCAAACAACAGTTATGGATACGAAATTTGAAAGTTCGGTCAGGGAGATTCCTTACTCCCAAGAGGCGGTTTACCACCGCTTGAGCGACCTCGCCCTCAGCGAGGAAGTGCGCGACAGGCTTCCAGAGGAGCAGCGCGACGAGATTATCTTCGAAAACGACTCCATCACGATGAGCGTACCGCCCGTGGGGAGCATCTCCATCCGCATCTGCGACCGAGAGGAACCCAAAACCATCAAATATGAGACGGTGAGTTCACCACTGCCTTTCAACCTGTGGGTACAGTTGCTGCCTATCACCGCTGATACCTGTAAGATGCGTCTGACCATCAAGGCAGACCTCAATCCCTTCGTGAAGGGCATGATATCGAAACCCCTGCAGACAGGCCTGGAGAAACTCGCCGATGCCATTGCCGCAGGAAAATATGAATAAATCAAGGTATTGTCATGGCAAGCAAACTCTGGGAAAAGGATTTTGAAATCAGCAGCGAGATAGAACGCTTCACTGTAGGCCGCGACCGCGAGATGGACCTCTATCTGGCGCCCTACGACGTGTTGGGCTCCATGGCCCATATCACCATGTTGGAATCTATCGGCCTGCTCACTGCCGAGGAACTGCGGCTGTTGTTGGCTGAACTCAAGGACATCCACGCGCTGTGCCAGCGGGGTGAGTTTGTCATCGAGGAGGGC
>CACXDY010000408.1 GCA_902766505.1 uncultured Prevotellaceae bacterium | reverse complement strand
ACTGTCTTTCCAAATGTAAGTTTGGGGCTTTGAAATATTCTTACAAAAGGTCAGCGCCCATTGAGAAGGAAATAGTGCAGGAGAAATCTGTTGACAGCAGCAAAAGGTCTTTCTTGTTGGCATCTGCCCTGATGGCAACGGCAGCATTGGCTGAGGAGAAGAAAAAGGTCGATGGCGGTCTGGCTGTCATCGAAGATAAAGTGGCTCCCAAACGAACGACTCCTATTACTCCACCGGGTTCAAACAGTGCACAGAATTTGGCCAAAAAGTGTACAGGGTGTCAACTCTGTATCTCTGAATGTCCTAATGATGTGTTGCGACCTTCAGGAAGCTTGCTCACTTTGATGCAACCCACTATGTCATACGAACGTGGGTATTGTAGACCGGAATGCAACAGATGTTCCGAGGTTTGCCCGACTGGAGCTATTAAGCTCATATCTTTGGAGCAGAAGTCTGCCATCCAATTGGGACATGCCGTCTGGATTAAAAACAATTGCGTGGCAGTTACTGATGGCGTGGAATGTGGAAATTGTGCAAGACATTGTCCTGTGGGAGCTATCGAGATGGTTCCGCTTGATGAAGAAGATGAGGACACTCCTTTCATCCCTGCTGTTAATGAATCGCGATGCATAGGATGTGGTGCGTGTGAGCATCTTTGTCCCGCCCGTCCTGTTTCAGCCATCTATGTCGAAGGACATGAAGTTCATAAGGAAATCTGAAAAATAGTAAGCAATGAATCATATATCAAGAAGAAAATTCCTAAAAGTTCTCGGTGGCGGTACGGTAGCCGCTACAGCATCATTATTGGGATGCAAGGGGCCAAAAGATGGTGACAACGGGAATGAATACAACCACCAGACAGAACCTCCTGTAGGGAAGATGACATACCGGAAAAACCCACGTACGGGCGACAATATTTCTTTGTTGGGATATGGCATGATGAGACTACCCAATAAGCATGAAGGAGACAAAGAAGTCATTGATCAGGAAATGGTGAATAAACTGGTGGGTTATGCCATCGAACATGGTGTGAATTATTTTGACACATCTCCTGCCTATTGTCAAGGCCATTCTGAGGAGTCCACAGGTATAGCACTCCACCATCATCCACGCGACAAATACTTTGTGGCTACAAAGCTGTCCAACTTCGATCCTTCTACATGGTCGTATGCTTCTTCTGTCAAGATGTATCATGATTCCATGAAGGCTCTGCAAGTGGATTATCTTGATTATTACCTGTTGCATGGTATTGGAATGGGGGGACTTGACAATCTTAACGCACGGTTTGTCGATAACGGTATACTCGACTTTTTGGTAAAGGAGAGAGAGGCGGGGAGAATAAAGAATTTGGGTTTCTCCTATCATGGGGATATTGAAGTCTTTGATCATCTGTTGGCCCAACATGACAAATATCATTGGGATTTTGTTCAAATCGAACTGAATTACTTGGACTGGGATTTTGCCAATGAGATAAACAAAGACAATACGGACGCCAGATATCTGTATGGAGAACTCAATAAAAGAGGAATTCCTGCCGTTGTGATGGAACCCCTGTTGGGTGGTAGGTTGGCCACCATCCCGCAATTTCTTGCTACCAAACTAAAGAAACGTGACCCCGAAAAATCAGTGGCTTCTTGGGCATTCAGATATGCGGGTACACCTGATGGGGTGCTCACTGTTCTGAGTGGAATGACCTATATGGAACATCTCAAAGACAACCTCTTGTCTTATTGTCCGCTTGTGCCGTTAACCGAAGAGGATAATTCTTTCCTGTATGAGGTGGCAAAGGAAATCGTGGGTGTGGAAACCATTCCTTGTAACGATTGTAAGTATTGTATGCCCTGCCCATATGGTATTGATATTCCCGGCATCTTTGTTCATTACAATAAATGTAAGAATGAGGGAAGATTGCCCGTGGAAAATATGGCGGAGGAGTATAGCAAACGGCGACGTGAATATCTCATAGGTCTGGATAGGGCTGTACCCAAAATGCGTCAGGCTGATCATTGTATAGGATGTGGACAATGTGAACCTCATTGTCCGCAAAAAATCAGAATTCCGAGGGAACTACACAAAATAGACCAATTTGTGGAAAAGCTGAAGCAAAATCCTTATGTTTTCGAAAACGACGAAAAAAAGCAACAATCATGAGAAATTTGTT
Organism: uncultured Prevotellaceae bacterium; assembly: GCA_902766505.1. Lineage (GTDB taxonomy): Bacteria > Bacteroidota > Bacteroidia > Bacteroidales > Bacteroidaceae > Prevotella. The sequence goes on along the minus strand of CACXDY010000408.1, from coordinate 2,061 downwards.
TTGTATTGTTATGGCTGTCTTTCTTGGAACGACCATAACCGTAGCTAAAAAGAATCCGGAGAAAAAAATGGGGGCATATTTGTTCACATATTTCAACGATGATACTCACAGCTTATTTATGGCAGTCAGCTATGATGGATATACTTTCCATGCCGTAAATGGAGGAAATCCTGTGATTGCTGGCGACAGTATTGCTGACCAAAAGGGAATACGCGACCCCCATATTTATCGGTCGCCGAAAAATGGGTATTTTTATATCGCAATGACCGACTTGCATGTGTTTGGTAAGGAAAAAGGACTGAGGAAAACCCAATGGGAGCGGGATGAAAAATATGGTTGGGGAAACAACCGGGGACTGGTGCTCATGAGGTCGAAAGATTTGGTGAACTGGACTCACAAAGAAGTGCATATCGATGAGTTGTTCCCGGAGAATTTCGGGGAGATAGGATGTGCGTGGGCGCCCCAGACTGTTTATGATCCGAAAGAAGGTAAATTGATGGTCTATTTTACTATCCGTCAAAAACCTGGAGGGTTGACGCGTTTATATTATTCGTATGCCAATGATGAGTTTACCACATTACTCACCGAACCTAAATTGTTGTTTGAGTATCCAGATAAAAAAATCCAGGTGCTCGATGCGGATATCTGCCCCATGCCTGATGGAAGGTATTTCATGTCGTATGTTGCTCAGGAAAATCCGGGTGGCATAAAATACATGATTTCTGATAAAATCAATCATTATGATAATTATGTTGACCAACAGATTGACGGTGAGAACAGAGGATGTGAGGCACCCAATACATGGAAGAGAATTGGTGAGAACAAATGGGTTATCATGTATGATGTCTACAGCTTGAACCCACACAACTTTGGCTTTGTTGAAACTTCTGATTTTCAGCATTTCACACCTCTTGGCCATTTTAATGAGGGCGTGATGAAACTGGTAACGGGGAAGGAAGGACAGACCGAGAACGTGGTCGCACCAAAACATGGAAGTATCATACAAATCACTAAGAAAGAAGCCAAAAAATTGGAAAAGGCTTTCAAATAATTAATTCTATTAATAATGTCTGAAAATTTCAATTACGAAAATGCAATAGTGGAATTGGAGGAAATCGTCCGGAAAATGGAGAATAACGAACTGGACATGGATTCCCTTACCCAACAGCTCCAAAGGGCTAAAACTCTCATTAAGTGTTGTAAAGATAAGCTGACAAAAACTGATGAGGAAATCAAGAAAATTCTTGAGGATGAATAAATAAAAAAGGAGGGTGTTTGAACACCCTCCCTTTTATGGATTTCAAATATAATTACAATTTGTAAAGATCACTGGCTGCTATCAGATCTATCTTTTTGGATTGAAGAATCTGATCGCATAACTTCAAATCAGACGGGCGGATGATGACGTTTGCACTATCGCCATTGCTGAAAGAATACATATATTCTATGAAAACTCCTGCATCTGAAAGACACTTCAATACGATGGATAGCGAACCTGGGGTATTGGGACATGTAAATCCAATAACATCGGTCATCTTGACAGCGAAGTTGTTCTCTTTCAATACTTTGTAGCCAAGCTCAGGGTCACTGACAATACAGCGTAGTATGCCAAAATCTGAATTGTCTGCTATGCTCATTGCTGAAAGATTGACTTCTGCGCGGCCTAATACTTCCGTTACCTCTGTCAGACGGCCTGACTTGTTCTCTAAAAAAATGGATAATTGCTTTGCTACCATAAGCTTCTGTGTTTAAGTATTTTATTTAGGTTTAAATTTTACGTTTGTCTATCACTCGCTTGGCTTTGCCGGTGGAACGCTCTATTCCCTTGGGCTCAACAAGCTTAATCTTAAATCCGATGCCGATGACGCTGCGGAGTTCTCCCTCAAGTTTCTTCTGCAGACCTACCATCTCCGACATGTTGTCAGTATAGAAATCTTCTTTCACCTCTACCTTCAGCATGCTTGTGTCGGTGTTGTTCACACGGTCTACCTCAAGCAGGAAGTGAGGCTCGAATTCTTTTTGTTTCAATATGACATCTTCTATCTGTGACGGGAAGACATT
>CACXDY010000407.1 GCA_902766505.1 uncultured Prevotellaceae bacterium | reverse complement strand
TACGCTTGTTCGAAAGTGAACGGTCAAGTTGCAACTCCATATTGCCGGTGACCTTGAATTCCTCGAAAATGACCTCATCCATCTTAGAGCCAGTATCGATTAGGGCTGTGGCGATGATGGTCAATGAGCCGCCTCCTTCAATATTTCTGGCGGCACCAAAGAAACGTTTGGGCTTTTGGAGGGCATTGGCATCGACACCACCTGTCAGCACTTTTCCACTGGCAGGGGATACCGTGTTGTAGGCACGGGCAAGCCTTGTGATACTGTCGAGGAATATGACCACGTCATGTCCGCATTCTACCATTCGCTTGGCTTTCTCAAGTACGATACCTGCAATTTTGACATGGCGCTCTGCTGGCTCATCAAATGTGGAGGCGATCACTTCTGCCTGGACAGTACGTGCCATATCTGTCACCTCTTCAGGGCGTTCGTCTATCAGAAGCATCATCAGATAGGCTTCAGGGTGGTTCGAGGCGATGGCATTGGCGATGTCTTTCATCAAGATGGTCTTACCTGTCTTGGGTTGGGCGACAATCAATGCACGCTGGCCTTTGCCGATGGGCGAGAAGAGGTCTACTACACGTGTTGACAGATTGGTGGTTTCGCGAGTGCCACAAAGATCATATTTCTCGTCAGGGAACAGTGGGGTCAAATGCTCAAAAGGTATACGGTCACGAATTTCCGACGGCTCACGGCCATTGATTTTGGTAATGCTGGTCAGTGGGAAATACTTTTCTCCATCACGTGGAGGACGAACCTTGCATTCTACCACATCTCCTGTTTTAAGGCCAAACTGTTTAATCTGCTGACTCGACACGTATACGTCATCGGGTGAGGAAAGGTAATTGTAGTCACTCGAACGGAGGAAACCGTAGCCGTCGGGCATGATTTCCAAAACGCCGTTGCCACTGACAATATTGTCAAAGTTATAACTGACGGTGTTCTCCTTGGATGGCGCGAAGGCATTGTGTGGAGCGGTGGGCTGTCCCATAGGACTCATGGGGTTGTCGAAGATATCATAGGTCGGAAGGGCTCCCTGATCTTCTATCGGCAAATCGACCACGGTGATGAAATCTGTGCCATCTCCTGGATCTCCTTCCCATAAGCCGTCAAGCATGGCTTGGGCTTTCTCTTCCTGAGCCTCGTTGTGTGCCTTTACTTTTGCTTGAAGTTGAGCAAGAAGGTCACTGCTCGCATCCTCGTCTTCCTCTTCCGTGAAAGTGGCTTCTGGAACACCCTCTACTTCGATACGCTCCGGCTCAATGTCGTAATTGGTCTCTAATTCTTCCTGTGGAGCAATAGGGGCTTCTTCTGCTTCTGCATCTGCAACAGGAAGGGGTGCTTCTACTGTCTCCTCTTTTTTCTGGGCGGCTTCCAAAGCGGCTTTTTCCATAGCTTCAGCCTCTTTTTCTGCTTTGGATTTCCGTCCTCTTTTTGCTGGCTTGGCAGGAGCTTCTTGGGGCACCTCTGGAATCGCAGGCTTTTCTTCTACCTCTAAATCCATGAACAGAGGGAGTGGTTCTTGGGGCTTATTCTTCTTTAAATCAAGATTTTCACCGTCCTTGCCATTCACGGAATAGACTTTATCCGTATCTTTTTTGGTAATTCTGGTGCGCTTGCGTTTCTGAACAGGTGCCTTTGAACCTTCTGTTTCTGCCTGCTTGTCTAAAATGGAATATATGATGTCTTGTTGATTGCTCTCTGGATTGATGTCTGCACCTAATTGTTCGGCGATACCCAACAATTCAGGGATATCTTTCGATAATAAATCGTCTTTGCTGTACATAAAAGAATATGATAAATGATTAAAATAAAGGACTTTCAAGAAAGAAAATCCATTGCCGTTTGGAACGACTATGCAAAGTTATGTATAATATGTGTTTTTTTACTATTGATAAAGTGAAAAATAATTTGATTTAAAAGTTTTTAACAAATCGTTATTCCTCTATTTCACTCAGTTCTAACCAACGCATACTCTTTGTGTCCAATTCTTCATTTAATTCTGGTAAGCGCTTGCTGAGCGAGGTGATTTCTTCTATACTTAAGGTTGCTCCACACAAAGCTGACTCAATTTCCTTCTTTTCTGCTTCAAGTTGAGCAATCTCTTTTTCCAGACTGGCAAATTCCGTCTTTTCCTTATAGGTCATTTTGCGCTTGCTGGCATTACGGTAATCGTTTTTAGGACGTTTCTCTTGTTTGGGGGTCGCGTTTTCTTGGTTGGATTGCAATTTATTCCATTCACGGTATTGGGTATAGTTGCCAGGAAAGTCCTTTATCTCTCCATTACCATTGAAAACCAACAAATGGTCTACTACCTTATCCATGAAATAACGGTCGTGACTAACGACTATCACACAACCTGGAAAATCTGCAAGATATTCTTCCAATATCTGGAGGGTTTGAACGTCGAGGTCATTGGTCGGTTCATCCAGGACAAGAAAATTGGGATTACGCATTAACACAGTGCAGAGATATAGCTTTCGGCGTTCTCCTCCACTGAGTTTATACACATAATTATATTGTTGCTCAGGCGTAAATAGGAAGTGCTGAAGAAATTGGGAGGCACTGTAGTGCCGGCCCTGACCCAAGTCGATGTAATCGGCGATATCCCTGACGACATCTATCACTTTTTGTTGCTCGTCGAACTTCAGCCCTTCTTGTGAATAATAACCAAATTTAACGGTGTCTCCTATGTCAAAACGGCCACTGTCCAAAGGCTCCTCGCCTAATAGCAATTTGAGAAATGTGCTCTTGCCCGTTCCGTTCTTACCCACGATTCCCATTTTCTCAAACCGTGCGAAATTATAGTAGAAATCCCGGAGTATCACCTTGTCGCCATATGATTTTGATACGTATTGGCACTCAAAAATTTTGCTGCCAATATATACGTTACTCGATTTAAGTCGCATGGCGCGCTCTTCAATGCGTTGCTTGGCTTTGCGTTCCAATTCATAGAAAGCTTCTTCACGATATTGGGCTTTGTGTCCACGAGCCTGGGGCATCCGTCTCATCCATTCGAGTTCTCGGCGGTATAAATTGTTGGCTCGTTGTATCTCTGCCCGGGCAACGTCTATGCGGTGTTGGCGTTTTTCCAGATAATAGGCGTAATTACCCCTGTATGTATAGATGGTATGATTGTCAAGCTCAAGAATAATGTTGCATACCTTGTCAAGGAAATAACGGTCATGGGTAACCATGAGGATGGTCTTGTTTCCCCGTGATAGATAATCCTCCAACCATTCTATCATGTCAAGGTCCAAATGGTTGGTGGGCTCGTCGAGTATCAGCAAATCTGGTTCGGTAAGCAATACGTTGGCAAGAGCTACACGCTTTTGCTGCCCACCACTTAACTGACCCATCGGCTGATGGAGGTCGCGTATTTGAAGACTTGTAAGTACTTGTTTGGCACGGAGGATTTTCTCCTCGTCACCATGATGGTTGAAACATGCGTCAAGCACTGATTCTTCTGGTGAAAACTTTGGGGATTGTTCCAAATAGCCTATCTTGAGGTCACGGCGGTAGGTGATTTTTCCTTCGTCACAACTCTCTTTTCCTGTCAATATTGATAGAAGTGTGGATTTTCCTGTTCCATTTTTGGCCACCAGACCGACATGTTGTCCCTCACTAATTGAAAAGGAGATATTCTCAAACAGTTGAAGGGCTCCAAAGGTCTTGGTTAAGTTTTGGACATCCAGATAGGCATTCATATGATAGGACTATTCTTCGTTGCTGGTTAATGACTTGTTGATTTTTTCTATGTAGTCGAGTAATTCCTCACGACCGGTTTTCTTCTCACTGCTGGTGATGAAATAGGGTGGGAGCTCCTCCCATTCTTCTTTTAATGTGTCCATATATTTTCTAACGGAGTCATGAGCTTTTGACGTTGACAGCTTGTCAGCTTTCGTAAAAACAATAGAAAAGGGTACGCCATTTTCTCCCAACCAGTCAATGAAATCACGGTCTATCTTCTGTGGACTATGCCGGATATCTATCAAAAGGAATAAATTGACCAGTTGTTCACGCATGAGAATATAGGAGGAAATCATATTGTCTATCTTTTGTTGCGTTGTTTTTGAACGCTTGGCAAAACCATAGCCGGGAAGGTCTACAAGATACCATTCCCTATTAATAAGGAAATGGTTGATCAATAGGGTCTTTCCTGGTGTTGAAGAGGTCTTGGCAAGTCCCTTGTGATTGCAGAGCATGTTGATAAGACTCGATTTCCCCACATTGGAGCGGCCTATGAAGGCGTATTCGGGACGGTTGTCTGTAGGACATCTCTCAATGTTTGGACTACTGATGGTAAATTCTGCAGATTTGATATTCATAATTTTATTTCTTTTTATTCCTTTTCTCTATTCTTTTTATACGGCGTTGGGGGTCTTGTGCGTCTGGATACAATTCCAATGCCTTTTTGTAGTTGGCAACAGCTGCTTCATACATTCCCTCATGTTCGCATTCTTTACCAAGCAAGGTGTATTCTGCTGAGAGACGCCGCAAAAAATCGAATTGTTTGTTGAGTTTGTCTTCTAATTGCTGGTTCTCTGTACGCAATGACATCAGTTGATGTAGCTTGAAACGTATAAATCGCTGTGCTGTAGGGGTTTCTATGTCATAACGATGATGTATGGCTTTAAAGAAGTTATTAAGGAAACCTTGTGCGTCACCTTCATCAAAAGCCTTTACGGCATCATGGTATTCCTTGTCTGCCTGAGTACTCTCGATGACACTGTTGATGAGGCGGTCGTTGTTGAAACTCTTGGCAAAACGGACAACTTCCGAACGGACGAATATATCGGACAATCTGATGGGCTCTTTTAAACTAATGCCCTCCAACGTATTGCATCTGGATAGCGCTACGTAGGTCTGGCCTCCTGCAAACGCTCCTCCCGAGAAGTCGATATTGACATTTTGAAAAGTAAGACCTTGGCTTTTGTGGACGGTAATCGCCCATGCCAGACGAATGGGGAATTGTACAAAACGGCCGATTTCCTCCTCTTCTATCTTCTCTTCTTTCTCGTTGTAAGTGTACCTCATGTTGCTCCATATGTCACGGGTCACATCATATTCCATGCCGTCATCTGTTTGTACCGCGAGAATTTCGTTCCCTTCGTCATCGGAGTCTATCATCGTGATGGTTCCCAGAGTGCCGTTGACCCATCGGCGCTCCATGTCATTTTTGACAAAAATGATTTGGGCACCAACTTTTATTTCCAGTTCCATAGAGGTCGGAAGACTGTTCATCGGAAATTCTCCTGTGACTTCACCTGTCAGTTTGACGACATCTCCTGGTAGTTCTTGTAAACGTTGCTCATTGATATAGTCTACGGTGTCGCGCCGCAACGAGAGGGTAATAGACAGCTGATTCTTATTGCAGATGGATTGTCCGACGCGCTGGTTGAGAATGGACAACTCGGTATTGCTGATTTGATTGGTGCGGATATGGTCAAGCAGACTGATAAATTGGGTGTCGTGTTGGCGGTAGACCTTGTTGAGCTCGATACTTACAAGTGGCATGGTCCGAAACACATGGGCATCGAAAAAATAGAGGGATGGATAGAAGGGTTGGAGTAATTGCCGGTCTTCTTCCTTGACAACTGGTTCTAATTGGAACAAATCACCAACAAAAAGCATCTGCTTGCCCCCAAAAGGTATGTAGCGGTTGCGGGTGTATATGCGTAGGACCTTGTCGATGAAATCGATAATGTCGGCCCTCACCATACTTATCTCATCAATGATGATAAGTTCCACTTCACGGATAATCTTTCTCTTTTCTCCTGTGTATTTCAAAGTCTCGCGGATATTCCGCTCGTTGAAACGAACGTCATTGGGGAGTAATGGATGGAAGGGGAGTTTGAAAAAACTATGAAGCGTACTGCCTCCTACGTTAATGGCCGAAATGCCGGTGGGGGCAAGCACAATGTGCTTTTTCTTCACATGGTTGCAGATGTATCGGAGAAAGGTGGATTTTCCTGTTCCTGCCCTGCCGGTGAGAAACAAGCTGGTATTGGTATATTGCACAATCTGCAGCGTTTTCTGCATCTCGGCATTCTCTTGGTCTATCGTATAAGTTTCCTGCAAAGTGTTTTCTTATTCGTCTACGATGATTTCTATCTTATCTGGAATATAGATGTCCTCGTGGCCTGTAACAGGCGGTGAACTGATGGGAGGGATAGGATTACCTTCCACATCATAGATGGTCGATTCATCTTGTTCGGATAATGAATCATCTGCCAATTTTTGTGGTTGACGGCTTTTGGGTGGAGCACAGTTAATCAGGTCCAGATTGATGTCTTCTCCTGGCGGCATGGTAAACCGGCCTCGATATTTTTGCATGTCGTTGTCACGCAGAACTGAAAGTAGGAATTTACCACATATCGGAAGGGCGGTGGAGGCTCCTTGGCCCAAACGTGCACTACGGAAGTGGATTTGACGGTATTCACCACCTACCCATGCACCACATACCAAGTTGGGTGTTACACCGATAAACCATCCGTCGGAAGCATTGTTGGATGTGCCCGTCTTGCCACCAATATCAGTCTTTGACCAGTAGCCGACATATTGCGTCAGACCTTGGGAAGTTCCTTGTTGTACTCCATACATCAGCATTTGCTGCATGAGAAAGGATGTCTTATAGGGTAAAGCACGGGGACTGTCTGTTGGTCCTTCATAGATCTGATTGCCTTCACTGTCCAGGATATGGGTGACTAATACTGGCTCATGATGCAGACCATTGTTCGCAATCGTGCTGTAGGCATTGACCATCTCAAGCAAATTGACGTCTGAAGAACCTAACAGGGTCGTGGGATGGGAGTCAAGCTCGCTTTTGATACCCATGTCATGGGCTGTCTTAATCACATTCTTTACACCCAGCTCTATACCAAGACGTACGGCAATGGAGTTGGTGCTCTTGGCAAAGGCGCGTTTGAGGAGCATGCTGTCGCCCGAGAAACTCTTGCTTGAATTGTTGGGATTCCATGGGGATTCAGAATGAGTTTGCTCATCATAGATGGGCACCTTGACGGGTTCGTCACGACGCTTGTCACATGGGGCAAGTCCCTGGTTCATGGCTTCTGTATAGATGAATGCCTTGAAGGTGGAACCCGGTTGCCGCATGGCGGTCACTTTGTCATATTTCCATGTGTTGTAGTCAATGTCACCCACCCAGGCTACAACGCATCCGGTTTGCGGCTCCATCGCTACAAAACCGGCATGCATGAAACGTGTCATGGTGCGGAGTGAGTCAAGGGTGCTCATCTCTGCCTCATACATGCCACGGTCATAGCTGAAGAGCTTGACGGTGTGAGGTTTGTTCATATAATAGGCGATGGAATCGCTGTTCCCCTTGTATTTCTCTTTCAGCTCTTTATATAGAGGCAGTTTTTTTGCTAATTGCTCAGTGAAGTAGGGGATGACCTTTCCGTCTTCGTCTCGCCATGGCTCATCATTTCCCCAGTCTGAGTAAAAATTTTTCTGAATCGTTTTCATTTGGGAAACCACGGCTTCTTCTGCATATTTTTGAATCCTGGTGTCAAGGGTCGTGAAAATCTTCAATCCTGAGGTATATAGGTCATATCCTGTTTCATGGCACCAATGGGCAAGACTGGCTTCCACAGCATCCTTGAAATAGGCAGTCTGCCCCTGTGAACTGTTGTCTAAAGTTAGTTGAAGTGGTGTGCGTTGGGAGGATAGACGTTCATATTCTGATTCATCAAGGTCGTGGTGCTTGACCATCAGCGACATGACTACATTGCGGCGGGAATGGCTGTTTTCTGGATTGATGATAGGATTGTAATAGGAGGTGGCTTTCAAAATGCCTACTAATACAGCTGACTGGTCAGTTGTCAAATCACGGGGTGTTGTGTTGAAATAGGTGCGGCTTGCTGTTTTGATGCCGAAACAATTGCTGCCAAAGTCCACCGTATTGGCATACATCGTGAGGATTTCCTCTTTGCTGTATACCATCTCTATTTTGGTGGCAATTATCCATTCTTTGCTCTTGATGATTAGAATTCTCAAACCAGGTATATTACTCAATAGCCCTGACGATGCTTGCGTACGCATGCGAAACATGTTTTTGGCTAATTGCTGAGTGATGGTAGAGGCACCTCTGGCTTCCTGGTGGATAAGTGCGTCTTTGGCTGCTCCAAGTATTCCACGGAAATCCACACCATGATGATGATAGAAACGCTCATCCTCCGTGTCTATCAACGCTTTCCAGAAAATTGGGGCTACTTCTGAATATTTGACAGGGCTTCTGTTCTCATTATAGAACTTTCCAATGAGTTTGCCGTCTGCACTATATACTTCGGAAGCAACACTTGATGGCGGATGGATAATTTCGTAGAAACCGGGGGATTTGCCGAACAACCCTAAAAAATTGATGTCCACCATCCCAAGGTAGAGTATCATGAACAAGAAAAACGAAACCGTGGCAGACAGTATCTTGACATACCATCTGCGTCCTTTGAAGAGATGAACATACCAAGAGAAAATACCCTTGAGTGCTCTCCAGCATTTTTTCAATAGGTTCGTCATTCCTCGTCGTTTTGTTGAATAGTATTTGTCTAACGGTTAGTGTCTATATAGGAGATGATGTCATCCCGCTCGTCAGGATGAAACCACTTGATCGAAGGGTCGCGTTTCAGCCAGGTAAGCTGCTTGCGACAATATCTCCGGGTGGCTCCCTTTATTCTTTCAACGGCTTCTGATAAAGTATATTTACCCTCTATGTAGTCGAATAACTCACGGTATCCTACGGTGTTGAGCGAATTGGCACCTTTGTGGCAATATACCGCCCGCGCCTCTTCTTCTAAGCCTTGTTCCATCATTAAGTCAACTCTCTCGTTGATTCGGGAGTATAATTCTTCCCGTGGACGGGTCAAACCTATTTTGACAATGGAAAAATCACGGTGCTTGTGCTCATTGACACGGAAAGACGTATAAGTTTTACCTGTCATATAGCATATTTCCAATGCATGAACTACTCTGCGGGTGTTTCTCCTGTCAACGATTTTGAAGTATTCCGGGTCAAGCAAGCGGAGCTCTTCTATAAGAGGGTCCAATCCCTCAGTCTCAAGACGTTTTCGCAGGGTGTCGCGGGTTTCCTCATCTATCGTCGGGATGTCATCAATGCCATTGCACACAGCATCTATATACATCATGCTGCCACCCGACATCAGGGCATTATCGTAATGACTTAACTCTCCCGGGGGTGTTAAAAGATTCAATACGTCGCATTCATATTTGGAGGCACTGTAGTAGTCATTCAGATGAAGTGTTCCTACGAAATAGTGTTTGACAAGCTGTTGCTCTTCCTGTGTGGGAGCTGCTGTTCCAATCGGTATTTCAGCATACAGCTGACGGGAATCTGCATTGATGATGGGAACATCCAGATACTGGGCAAGGTGAAGG
>CACXDY010000406.1 GCA_902766505.1 uncultured Prevotellaceae bacterium | reverse complement strand
CCGCAGGAATGTCTTACAATCCCTGCGGTATTATTAATATCATGTGAATTTAAAACCATTTTAATCAACTTTCTTCAAAACGACAGCACTTCTTGCTGGAATATATAATTTCAGCCAACCTTTTCCATCCTTCTCATATATGGGGTCATAATTTGTGAAATGTGTAACTGTATCATCTGCAAAATTATTACCACCATACTGTTTTGCATCTGTATTAAGCATAACATTATAAGCACCTTGAGGTACTATGAATCCATAATCTGTATAAGAACGGTTAGGGCTAAAATTAAACACAAACAATAAATCACCTCTGCTATATGCTAATATCTGATCACCATCATTATGCCAAACTTCAACAACCTTTGTATTCTGGAATTTTTTCACACTTCTAATTAACTTTACCATAGACTGGTCAAAATCGCCCAAATAGTGATAACACAATTCATGATTGTCCACCAAATCCCACTGGCGGCGAGCATATTTATAACTCCATCCGTTACCTTCTCTTGGAAAATCAATCCATTCTGGATGACCAAATTCATTTCCCATAAAATTAAGGTAACCGCCATTAATAGTTGATGCGGTGAGTAAACGAATCATCTTATGTAATGCGATACCTCTATCAGCAACTAAGTTTTCATCTCCTTTCTTAAAATGCCAATACATATCAGCATCGATAAGACGAAAGATTATAGTTTTATCACCTACAAGTGCCTGATCATGACTTTCCGCATATGAAATAGTTTTTTCATCAGCACGACGATTTGTCGTCTCCCAAAACATTGAAGAAGGTTTCCAATCCTCATCCTTCAATTCTTTTATTGTTTTTATCCAATAATCAGGGATATTCATAGCCATACGATAATCAAAACCATATCCACCATCCTTAAATGGTGCTGCTAAACCAGGCATACCACTTACTTCCTCTGCAATCGTAATAGCAGAAGGATTCACCTCATGTATGAGCAAATTGGCAAGAGTCAAATACGCAATCGCTTCATCATCTTCATGCCCATTAAAATAATCGCCATATCCACCAAAAGCCTCTCCTAAACCATGACTATAATATAACATTGAGGTAACTCCATCAAAACGATATCCGTCGAAATGATATTCTTCCAGCCAATATTTACAATTAGAAAGAAGAAAATGGAGTACTTCATTCTTACCATAATCAAAACAAAGGGAATCCCATGCTGGATGTTCCCGTCTTTCACCCTGGTTAAAATACTGACAAGGGTCACCTGCAAAATTACCAAGACCTTCTACTTCGTTCTTAACAGCATGTGAATGAACGATATCCATAATGACAGAAATACCATTACGATGTGCCTCATCTACAAGTTCTTTCAATTCTTCAGGTGTACCAAACCTACTTGACGGAGCAAAGAAATTGGATACATGATATCCAAAACTTCCATAGTATGGGTGCTCTGCTATAGCCATAATCTGCAGACAATTGTACCCATCATTGATAACCCGTGGAAGTATATTATCTTTAAACTCTGTATAAGATCCAACTTTCTCTGCATCTTGAGCCATACCTATATGACATTCATATATCATAAGAGGCGAGGTATCTGGTTTGAACTTTTTTTTCTTCCAAACATATTCTTTCTCTGGAGCCCATACTTGAGCAGAGAAGATTTTCGTGTTTTCATCTTGAACAACCCTATTGGCCCATGCTGGTATTCGTTCTCCTTGTCCACCTTCCCAATGAACACTTAATTTATATAACTGTTCATGTTTCAAAGCATTTTTTGACAATTTAATTTCCCAATTGCCATTTTTCAGCTTTTTCAATTTATACTTCTCTGTCTCCTGCCAATTATTGAAGTCACCAATGAGAAATATTTCTGTAGCATTTGGTGCCCATTCCCTGAAGACCCATCCCTTATCAGTCTTATGAAGACCAAAATAAAGATATCCGGTAGCAAAATCTGACAGGCTTTGCTTACCATTATTTGTAAGGTCATTTAACTTCCATAAAGCATGATCATGCCGACCTTTAATAGCCTGTTCAAATGGTTCAAGCCATGGATCATTTTTAACTAAGCCGATATGCTTTACTTTTTTTGTGGATTTAATTTTTTTATCTGCCATGGTATATAAATTTAATAAGAAACATCAAATTGCTTTGACTTTAAAAATCACCTTTTTAATCAACTTCTGATCAGAGATACATGGTGCATGACCATCCTGCGGGAAAAAAATAGCAAATTCACCATCATTGACAGTAACGAAACTTTCTGGCTTAACACTATAAAATGTTATATCCTTTTCAGCATTATATTCGCTCTCTGCTAATTTTTCTCTTGGAATATATCCCATCGTTTCACTATTATCAATAGGTATTTGTATATCAATCATTTTGTCATGGGTTTCTACCTTTGCGTTATCTTTAGTCTTACCATTAGCAGTTGTGAAGTTTGCGTAGACCTCGTCGCCTTTGATTTTCACTATACCATACTGCTGCTCAGCAAGATTTGTTTTATTAATAAAGTCTACAACATCATTAAATAAAGGATTTAAGCACACATAATCCTTTAAATGGCTAATTGCATCTATAATCATAATTATAATTATT
>CACXDY010000405.1 GCA_902766505.1 uncultured Prevotellaceae bacterium | reverse complement strand
GACTTCCAGCAGGGATACCGTGAAATGGGTGGGCAGCACCTACCAAATCAGTGTGCATCGCCACACGTCCGACAGCCTCACCATGATCGTGGACAACAACGGACGGAAATACCGCAACAATATCATCGATGTGGTCATCAGAAAAGCCAATGGCTCCGTCTTCTTTGATAAGAAATTCACTAAGGCCATGTTCGAGGGAAAACTCGACAAAGCCTATTATGAACAAAGCGTTCTCCTCGGCCTTGTCTTCAATGGCTCTGACAAGAACTCTCTATCCTTCTTGGGCAGTGTCGGGTCTCCCGACATCCTCTCTGAAGAATTTGTTCCTTTTGATGTCACCATCTCCGAAAAGGGAGAGGTGAACATCAAAAAAGCCAATCTCAAAACCGAGGAGAACGATTCCACTCTCTTGGAAGAGGATGGGGTGTAGGCTGAAGGCCTATTTCCTGAACAAATCTCCCTCCTTCAATATCACTACTTTGCCGTATTTCGACAGCGCATTCATGTCGAGTTTGTCCTTGTTGCCGACAATACCCCAGACCCGATGACTGCCGTTGTTGCGGATATGGCTGTCGTAGAATTTCTTCACATCCTCCATGCTTCCTTTCTCGTATAACTCTGCCATTCCGGTATTGCTGTCCTCGCTATAGCCGTAACGGTGGGAGATGGCAATCTGCTGGCCGATGCTGCGGAAACTTGGATAATCATTGTTGATGCTGTTGATTTTATCCTGACGGCATCCTTCAAAATTCTTCTCGTTGACAGGCATCTGATGCAAAAGACTGTCAATCAGGGTAATGGCGCTCATGGCCTTGTCTCCCTGGGTGCCTGTTACCGTACCGAAAGCCAACTTGCTGTTGGGATTCATCTTCCTTGGACGTGAAAACTTGAAACTGCCGGTGGAGTAGGCCATCGACCGGAATTCACGAATCTCCTGGAAGAGGACGGATGACATACCGCCACCAAAATACTCTTCAAACAGATAGAAGGGGGCACGCTGCTCTTGGGTCGGGAGGGCAGGCAATGCCTCGTAGGTCATCACCAGCGTCTGGCGCGACTTCGACATAGGATAGACGTAGACGATGGGTTCATTGTATTCCATCACATTTGTAGTGTAATCCACATATCTCTCCTTGCTGCGGTCCACGGGGACTGTCTTTTTCACAATTTTCTCTACTTCCTCGGCCGGCAGGGAACCTGAGTAAGAAATGTCGCAGGCGGAGTTGAAAATGCTGTTGAATGCCTGAAGCATGTCTTTGGCTTTCAATTTCTTCGTTTCCGAAAGTGATAGTTGCTTGAGATAAGTGGAGTTCTCGCCAAACATGACTTTCTGCCTGAGGGCTCTCAGTACGTCGGTGTTCTCCTCACTTTGAGACTTGACTTCTGCTTTCTTCTCATCGACAATCTGACTGATGTGCTTCTTGGTGGGAGCGGCATGGTTGATGAGATGGTTGAACAACTGCATGGTGGCCTCGAAGTGCTTGTCTACACCGATGACGACAATGCTGAAACTCCTCTCACCCGACTGAAAAGCGATGTCGCCACCTATCTTCTGGAGGGCGGAAGCCAACTGCTGACGGGTCAGCGAATCAGTGCCGGTGATATTCATCAAGGATGCGGCAGGAGCAAGACGGGGGTCCGACTTTTCTCCCTTGTTGTAACTGATTTTCAGTTCAAACAGGTCGTTCACCGGATTGGCCACGGTGTAGAGATTGGCCTCACCGCCTAAATGGATGGTCGTGGCATCCTTCACAAAGTCCAGCAGACGGGGTGGGTGGACTTCATAGGGCATCTGGGCCAGACGCTTGGCGTATTCCGACTCAGCCTGACTGTTTTGTGGCACGATGGGGGTGTAGCCCGGCTGGCTGATTTTGTCCTTCTCATAATTGCCGTTCTTTTTCTTGAAACGGATGAACGGGGCATTCAGATATTTCTTGGCGGCGGCCTCTATATCCGCCCGCGTCAACTTCTCCAAGGAGTTGACCTTGCTGATATATTCCTGCCAGGTATGTCCCGACGACATGACCATCACCATCTGAAGGGCACGCTCGTCGATGGTTTCCAACTCGCGGTTGGCCTCACGGATGGCTTCCATCTTCTGGGTGTTGAAGGCTTCGTCGCTGAAGTTTCCCGCCAACAGACGGTTGACTTGTTCCATACAGGCTTGCTCGGCTTTGCTCGTCGATGCCAACAAGTTGGGAACAAAGGCGATGAACATCAGTCCGGCGTCATTCAGACTCTGCGAGGAGGCTAAAGCCATCATCATTTTGTTTTCGTTGACCAGAGAGTCCAACATGCCTGCCTGTTCGTTTGACAGTAATCTCAATGCGATTTTCAGTGCGTCGAAATCTTTCTCGTATTCTGTAGGTGCCTTATAGGCCAACATCTCAATATTAACCAGCGGGACCGGAATTTTAATCTCCACCGTGCGCTCGGCGGTGATGTCGGGCATAGGCGATTTCATGCGGTTGGGGGCAACTCCCCGGGGAATCCTTCCAAAGGTCTGTTCCAGCAACGGCATGATGCTGTCGGAGGCGAAATCACCACACAACACCAGACCCATATTGCTGCCCACATAGTATTTGTCATAGAACTCGCGCATGGCCGACAGACGGGGATTCTTCAGGTTCTCCGTGCTGCCAAGGACAGGATAGGCATAAGGATTGGTGCCGAACAACTCGGCAAACAGTTTGTCCAGGGCCGATGACAGCATGTTGTCGGAATGCATGTTCTTCTCCTCGTAGACCGTTTCCAACTCTCCCTGGAAAAGACGGAAGACCGGATGAATCAGACGGTCGCTGTTGAGTTGGCACCACTGCTTGATATACTGGGGGGTGAAGGAGTTGTGGTAATAAGTGAAATCCCAACTCGTACCTGCATTCAGACCTGTACCGCCATAACGGGAAATCAGACGGTTGAACTCATTGGGAATGGCATATTTGCCTGCTTCCAGACTGAGGCGGTTGATGTCTTTCTGAATGGTCTGACGGGTGGCCTCGTCGGTCGTGGCAGCCAATCGGTCGTAGGAGGCAGAGATAGAGTCAAGCCATGGCTTCTCTTTGGCGTAGTCGATGGTGCCGATTTCATCGGTTCCCTTGAACATGATGTGCTCGAAATAGTGGGCGATACCGGTGTCGGGACAGTCCTTGGCTCCGGCATTCACCACCACGGCTCCAAACACCTTGGGTAGGGAGTGGTCTTCGTTGAGCCATACGGTCATGCCGTTGCTCAGCCGTTTCTCTTGCACTTTCAGTACATCTCTCACTTGTGCCGTCAGATGCACGGGCACCATACATGCCGCCATGACAATCACGGAGGCAGCCAATAGCTTCTTGTTCATTTTCATATCAATTAAAAAAAAGCAAGGCGACTCAAGGCCGCCTTGCTGGATAGGTTTGTCAAATTAAAGAATGGTCTTCACTGCTTCGAGCATGCCCTTCTCCTGTATCAGGTCGAGGTCTTTCTTCAGCAGTTCGGCAAGACCCTTGATGTCATGCAGGTCCTCACCCCAGATGCTGGTGGCGGAAAGCACACCGTCGGTCACCTTCTGCGTGTCGCCGGTAGCCCACAACTCTTTCAGCAGGTCCATGATATCCTGTGCGTCGTTGGGAGTGATGGGAGCACCGTCTTCGCGGACACCACCTTTATAATAGGTGATGATGGCGGCAAGACCCATGACAAGACCCTGGGGCAGTTCGCCCTTGCGCTCCAGATAGACTTTCACGCCGGGAAGGTCGCGGGCACAGAATTTCGGGAAGGAGTTGAGCATGATGCTGGTCACCTGATGGTCGACAAACGGGTTGTTGAAGCGCTCCAGCACGTCGCCGGCAAACTTCTTCAGTTCGTCCATCGGGAGG
>CACXDY010000404.1 GCA_902766505.1 uncultured Prevotellaceae bacterium | reverse complement strand
GCCACAACTATCGCCATCATGACGGTTGGAACACAGAAGATAGGAGGCGAAGGCCAATGCAAGGGCTAATTTTCCACATCCGTTGGGCCCATGGAACAGCAAGGCATGGGGAACCCTGTCCTCCGCCACCATTCTCACCAGCCGTTCCTTGGCTTCCTGCTGTCCTATTACCTCTTCGAACTTCATCTCACCATGCGTTTGCTGTTGTTACATCAACTTGGCAGCCACCTCTCTGACGGATTCTACGGCAGATACCGTATAGAAATGGATGTTGCGGACACCGTGCGCATACAAATCAAGGCATTGTTGGGTGGTCCATTCCACGCCCAATTGGCGTACCTCCTCGTCGGTCTTGCATTTCACCATCTCGGCGGCCAATTCTTCTGGTATGTCACAATGGAAGGTCTTGGGAACCATGGTCAATTGCGAGCGTTTGGCCACTGGCTTTATACCTGGGATGATGGGGATGGTAATACCCATCTCGCGTGCTTTTCTCACAAAGTCGAAGTATTTCTGATTGTCGAAAAACATTTGCGTGACAGCATACTGTGCGCCTAAATCCTGTTTTGTTTTCAAGTGTGCCATGTCCTGCTCCATATTGGGAGCCTCCTCATGTTTCTCGGGATAGCATGCCACACCATAATTGAAAGCCGTACCAGGACATTTGATTGGTGTACCGTCAGCAAAAAAGCCCTCATTGAACCGGTTGACCTGGGCTATCAAGTCTGTGGTATGGGCATGACCGCCCGGTGTTGGGGTGAAAGTCTTCTCATCGGCAGCTTTGTCGCCACGGAGCAGCAGCAAATGGCTGATGCCGAGGAACTGAAGGTCCAACAATTCGTATTCGATATTCTCGATGGTCGTACCACTACAGATGACATGAGGGATGACTGGTATCCCATATTTCTGCTGAATGGCGGCAGCAATGGCTATCGTACCGGGACGGCGGCGCACCCTACGCCGCTCCAACAGCCCGCTGGGCAACTCATTGTATACATACTCACTGTGGTGGGTGGTAATATTGATATACAATGGATTGAAGACACGGAGCTTGTCTATCGTGCGGAAAAGCGCATCGGTGCCGCTACCCTTGAGAGGAGGAAGCACCTCAAAGGAGAAATGGCGTTCGCCATCAGTCTGGTTTAATAATTCAATAAAACTCATGTCGCAATGGTGCATTTGGATGCAAAATTACGAAAAATAGTTGAGAATCTCACTTTGAAGACCACAAAAATGCGGGGTTGTCAAAGCAGCCCCGCAAATGGTATCTCATCGAGTCAAGAGGTTATTTGGATTTTTTCCACAATTTACTCATGTCCTCCAAAGTCTTGCCCTTTGTCTCAGGCACGAGTTTCCATACGAAGATGGCTGCGATGACACAGATGATGCCATAGAGTCCGTAGGTAAACCAGTGGCCAAAGTCATCACCCTCGGTGAGATGCATGTTGAACATCGGCACGAAAGTAGAGGAGACAATGAAGTTAAATATCCACTGGAAGGCAACAGCGATGGCTACGGCACCACCACGGATGGTGTTGGGGAAGATTTCGGCAATCAGTACCCAGCAGATGGGTCCCCAAGAGAACATGAAGGAAGCGGAATAAACCATAATGCTCACGGCAGTGACCATCTCCAAACCAGCATGGCCGAAGGTGGTTGCCACGCCGAATGCTCCGATAGCCATACCGAGTGAACCGCAGATAAGCAGCGGCTTGCGTCCCCATTTTTCCACCGTGAAGATGGCCACAAGGGTGAAGATGATATTGATGACACCCATGAAGACAGTAACCACCATCGGGTTTTCCATACCCATGTCACCGAAGATGCGCGGTGCATAGTAGAGTACGGCATTGATGCCCACAGCCTGCTGGAAGACGCTGAGCATGATACCAATGAAGATACACATGAATCCATAGGTCATGAGCTTCTCGGTCTTCACCACCATGGTATCCTTGATATCTTGTAGAATCTGGGCAGCCTTGGATGAGCCGTTGATTCTGGTGAGCACATCAAGGGCCTTCTCGTTGCGTCCCACACTGACAAGATAACGTGGGGTCTCCGGGACGAAGCAAATAAGCAGAGCAAAGAGTCCGGCAGGTACAGCCTCGCTACCGAACATATAACGCCATCCTGTGGTCACTGTCCATTGGGCAGCGGGATTGATGGCCGCAATTCCCTTGCCCATCTCTTCCACGAGGGGCTGGACGTGGTCGCCGAGGATGAAGAAGTTGACGAAATAGACTACCAGCTGACCGAAGATAATGGCAAACTGGTTCCATGAGACGAGCATGCCACGGATGCCTGATGGTGCCACCTCACCGATATACATCGGGCAGATAGCAGATGCCAAGCCCACACCTACACCACCGATGACACGGTAGATGTTGAACATGATGAGCAGGGAGAAAGTGGGATTGCCATGCTGGAAGAACAGAAATTCCGGATTCATAGAACCAAGGGCAGAAATAAAGAACAAGAGGCCGGCGATGATAAGCGACTTCTTGCGCCCCAGGCGCGTGGCAAGTAGTCCAGAGAGAGCGGAACCGATGATACATCCGATGAGTGCCGATGCGGAAGTGAATCCATGCCACCCATCGGTGTAGGCGAAGTCTTTGGCTTCCATGAAGAATGCCTGCAGACCTTTCTCTGCACCAGAAATTACAGCTGTGTCATAACCAAAGAGCAGTCCACCGAGCACAGCCACCAGCACGATGGAAAACAGATAGGCTTTGCTGCCTTGTTGATTGTTGTTCATTGTGAAAAGGATATTTTTTTATGATAATAAATCAGTGTTGCGGCTTTTCAAGCAAAGGTACTGCATTTTATTCTATACCCCAACTCCTACGTGTAGTTTTTTCAAAAAATTGTCATAAAAACAATCATTATTTATTTTTATCAGGTAAAAAATGGCATAAAACCTACATTTTTCCTAATTTTGCAAACAAGATAACTATTGCTACCATAGAAACAAACAATAAGACATACACTATGATTAGAAAACTGTTGATTATCTCATTGTTCATAGCCCAAACAGTCGCTATGAACGCAACTCCCGCCCTAAAGGTTTGGCGGACATATTCCCAAACCGACGGCAGCCAAGTGACGCTGATGATGGCAGGTGATGAGAATTTCCATTACTTCCAGACAACCGACGGCTATACCGTTGTGGAGGAAAAAGGAAACTATTACTATGCCAACACGAAAGGACAACTATTGGAAAGGACTGATTTCCTGGCCCACAATGTAGAGGAAAGAAGCGCTGAGGAGGGAGAGTTGCTTCGCCAACTGAACAATAATGACCCACAAGCCCTCCACCGTATCAGAAACGCAATGCCACAAATCACCACTCCCCGTAAGGTAGGTGAACCGACAGGCGAGTTCGTAGGCAGCAAGAAAGGATTGGTTATACTGGTTAGTTTCGATGACCTTGACTTCCAGTCGGCAGATCCCAATGCCACTTTTACAGAAATCATGAACAAAGAAGGTTACACCAATTCATTTGGTGCCATCGGAAGTGTGCATGATTATTTCAAAGATATGAGCAATGGCTTGTTTGACTTGACCTTTGATGTGGCAGGCCCTTACAAAGCTCCCAAAAGTGTGCAATACTATGGTGAGAACAGGAACAACAGAGACCAGCATTCCCGCGTCATTGAACTGTTGAAATTTGCCCTGGAAGCCGCCGATCCTGAAGTGGACTACACCAAGTACGATTGGGACGATGATGGTGAGGTGGACCAGGTTTATATGCTCTACGCTGGTCAGGGCGAGGCATCAGGAGGAGAATCATGGACCATCTGGCCTCATGAGTCACAGCTTGGCCGTTGGCCTATTCCCTATAAACTCGACAACATAGTCATCAACACCTATGCCTGTGGTGAGGAGGTGAATTACAATAACCAATTGTCAGGTTTAGGAACATTCTGCCATGAATTCTCACATTGCCTTGGTATTCCTGACTTTTATGACACTTCAGACCAAGGTGGAAATCACGGAATGGGAACCTACGATGTCATGTGCAGCGGTTGCTACAACTATAACAGTTGGATACCCGCAGCATACACTGGTTATGAGCGTCATTTCTGTGGTTGGTTGAGCTATAAGGAACTGACAGACCCATGCAAAGTCAGTTCTTTGGAAGCCATCGAGAATGGTGGAGATGTTTTCGTTTGCTACAATCCCGCCAAACCCACTGAATACTATCTCTTCGAACACCGAAACAAAACCGTGAGATGGGACAAAGGATTACTCGGCCGTGGCCTATTAATCTACCATGCCAACTACATTGAGTCGAGATGGAGTCAAAATACCGTGAATTCCGCAGATTTTGACAATCAGTGCCTGGCGGTTGTTCCTGCCGACAACAGGCCAGATGATTACACTGAAAATACGGATGTGTATCCCTATACATCTACGTTGCCCTTTAAAACCTACAATGAATTCTCAGATACAACGACACCGGCAGATGAACTGTTCAACGTCAATTCGGATGGTTCCAACTTGCTTCACATCAAACTGTCGAACATCAAGATTAACAACTCTACCAAGCGCGTTTCATTCATTTTCAATGATGGAACAGAGGAATATATCAATCCTGACGGCATAGAACTTGTGGAAAGCACTCCGGCAACGACTCCAAGCGCTATCTACTCCATCGATGGAAAATTGCTGAGACAACAAAACATCAAAGACCTGGAGAGAGGACTCTACGTTATCAAATTTGATAATGGCCAGACACGAAAGGTAATGGTAAAATAAAGACAAACAATCATTATAAAAGGCGGAGACCTCATCGGTTTCCGCCTTTTATAATGTATTAGAATCAAAGATTATTTGTTCATGAACTTCTTACCATCCTTGATGACGATACCCTTGTAATTCTTGCTTGCCAACTGTCCGGAAATTGTAAATACCTTGCTGTTGGAAGCTTTCTGAGCGGTAACCGTTGAAACACCAGCGGGATCGTATGTGGCATCACCCTGCAGCAGCACGATAGGATCAGCTGACTGCACACCACTACCAACTACGTAAACCTCGGCCATACGACCTGTCACGCCTTCTGGAAGCGGGTCGCAAGTAAAGGTCACAACATACATACCGTCCTCGTCACTTGATGAAAGTGGAGAATAGCTGATGCCATTCACCCATTCAGGTGCCAGGAAGCTATAGTTTGGCATATCGTTCTCATCGACGAAATCACGGGCAATCTTAATGTAAATCCACTCAGCGAAATCTTCAGGATACAAATTGTTGACAGCAGTCTGTCCGTCGGCAGATACACGGAGTGCATTGCAATAATTGAACTCTGTGTCATCACTTCCATACAGTACGGTAGGCACGTCACAAGCATCTTGATAGCCATAGAAACCACAAACCGTAACCAGGTCAATGGAGTAAGCGAACGAACCGACAGAAGTACCATCAGAAATCAGTGGTATAGTGGGCTCGATATCAGCTTCATCCACATTCAGGGAAGCGCCAATGAATCCAACATCAACACCCTCGCCATCAACACCGAGAATCAGGATTGCAAACTCCTTGTCAAGGATGAAGGGCACATCAGTCTCGATGCCGAAATCATCCACTTCTTTCTTATGGAAATTAATATTGTAGCACTTGGTGCCACCAGAGAATTCCCATGCCAAGCTGACATCCTCGGATGTACATACGAGTGTCTCATACACTTCATCACCAAAAGTCTTCTCACCATCTTCAGTGACCACATTTCTAATCTCCATAGTAAGAGACTTACCCTCAGCAAGAGGAACAGAATAAGAAGTAGCCTTGAGGTCAATCTCATTGCAGGTGAATGGGCTAACGGGAGCTGGGAAAACCTGAGCAAGACCAACAGAAGTGTACTTACTGCCATCGCGAAGAGTCACGGTACCGGTACCGAAGATATAGCTCTCGTTATTGGGGTCAGAGGCAGAAGCCGGGTCAACAATACCACGGGCATAGAAGCCACCAGTTACACTATAATCTGTCGGTGTATACGACAAATCCCATCCATCAGAGGAAACGGTGACAAGACCTACACTGTTAGCGTTTGCCTTACCATCATTGTCAACCTCATAAAGCGAATAGGTTTCGCGACCAGCCGAAATCTTTGGCAAATAGTAATAGCTGATAGAGCCTGTCTCTGCATTATAGCAGTTTTTGTCAAGACTACCAAAATCATAGTCACCAGTCTCAGCTTCCATGTATTGAGTGGCATCCTTGTCGTTGATGGTCCAAGAAACGTTATTGCTACCACAACGGTTGTAGAAATAAGGAGACCAGAATGGAGGATAGACTAAGAAAGTTGCGCTGTAAGACTTGCCTTCCTTATCCATACCTGCACGCCATACACCTGATTGGATGTCATAGTACACGCCAGTTGCTCTGCTGCGACGTGGCTTGACAGAGAGTGTAGATTTATCTACAAACTCTTTGCATGACTTCATTTCTTTGTTCACTTGGGTGAGTTTAGCCTCGTTCTGAGCGAAGCCAGCTGTTGCCATGAAGGCAAACAGAGAAGTGAGTAAAATTGCTTTTTTCATACGCTAAAAAATTAGTTATTTCATTTTTGTCAGTTTCATAGTGAACCACAAGTTGGGGTCAGACTCTGCAGTTAGCTTAATGTTGTTGAGGTCGAATGCTGTAGTGCCCGCTGAGACTTTAAAAGCCTGCGACATGTTGACTGTGATGAACTCATTGAGCGTGGGTGCCAACTCGAGCACTTTGTATTCTTGATTCTCGTATCCTTTATAGCTGAGCGTTTGTCCTGTTGGAGTGTTTTGGATATCATAGAAGAAATACAAGTAACCTGTCGCACCGGATTTATTGACGTAACTCACACAGAACGACACTTCTCCCTTTCTTAAGGTGAAAAACATGGAGGAAAAAGTCATGTTGCGTGCCTTGAACTCAGCAGAAATCTGGTCTACTATACCCTTCATTTTATCGGACATGGCACTGCTTGAATTGAATACCCAGTTGTATTTGGGGTTACCATAGATGAATATTCCATCTGTGTCATAAGTAGACTGATAGAAACGGACAGGATCGTCACCGCTGATATAATATTGGGCATCAATCACGCTTTCAAACACATCCTTCTCTTTGTTGTATACAAATTCCTGCAAAGTGACATTGTCATTCAACTTGATTTCATCGCGGAAACGGAGATAATAATTGTCTCCACGTCGTGTAACCAGAAATGCATTGAAACTCTCGTCGATGATTTCATCACCATCATACGGGTAAATGTTGGGAATGCCGTCATTGGCACCTGTCATCTTATAAATGCTGTCGCCAAAATGGATGACATTAAATGTCGGAGCATTCTCAGAGAACATTGTCTTCTGGAAACTCTTTACGTCGGCAAGATATGAGGCATAGGTTACACCCTCCTCCACCGGAGTAAGCAGATTATAGGCACCGCGTTTCTTGCCTTTGAGCATCATATAGGAAGCATCAGCCGGTGCATCAACTATGATGAACTCATAGTCACCACCACAACCGGTACCAGTCTCAATGTTTTCTACATCACTCGTGCCAGTGAAGGGCAAATCCTCCGGGTCACTGAAAGCATGGATACATTTGTTATGAGAGTTGAACGAGAGCACGGGACCATTGTCGGTCAACACCTCCCAAAGAGAGGTATCCTCCAAATATTTGTTGTCGGAGAACACATTGTCCATCGATACGTTGACCGAATGGTCGGCATTGAACCTGCACAACAGCAGGTAGCCGTTGCCATAAGGATATTCATTCTCATTGGTGGGGTATAACTGCATCGCCCAGCCGTTGGGTGATGCCATGAGTCTGGAAGAATACAGGGCACTTGCCTCATTGAGTCGCTCTGCAGCAGATTTGTCGAATAAATCATCTTCCTCACTTGGACTACATGAAGTATACGCCAAAGCAAGAACCAACAGTATGGAGACAGAAAAAAACTTTTTCATATTCTAAGGAAATTTAATGTTGTAATGATTTATAGGCATTCACCTCATCGACAAGAACCTCCATGAGTGTTTTTGACGGGTCGGAATCAGCAGGAGCTGTGAGTTTGTTGATAAGCCTACCTGAGTTATCAAACTTGAAAGAACCATCAGGATTGGTCACATACTGACGCTTTTGAACCTCACTTCTCAAGTTATAGAGGCTGACGCCCCAGTTTTCTTTGAGCCAGTTGGCCACAAGTTCAATCTTCTGCTGGATAATAAGGTCACCATGGATACCGGAATTGTTAAGCCACTGAACCTGGCCATTATCATCGAGCGCCACGGTACCATCTGCATTACGTGCACAAACACGGCGGTAGACTTTACCATCACCACTATCAGTGTAACGGAAATATCCCACAGTGTCGAGGTTGGCTCCTGCTGCCATCTTGGAGTAATCAGCCCACTCCATGTCGACTTCCTCCCACTCATAACTGGCGGAATTGATAAGACGGCTCCAGCTCACGGTGTCACGTGTGACATAATTGGCAAGCACCTCTACCCAGTCCTCACCAGGAGCACTTGATGCATAAGGTGAGACGAAACCACGTCCGGCAGCTATGGAGTCAGGAGTCTCTGTCCAAGTCGACGCGTCATATTGGCTTCGTGAGATAAGGTTAAAAGATGTCGGCCTCAAATGCGTCTGGTCGAGAATGTGTCCGAACTCATGGTGCATGGTTTTGAAGAAATACTCATTCATCATGTCAATATCAGCCACATTCAAGTTGTTGGTATTGTAGAAGGAAATCTTCAAACCACCTTCAGCCACACCCAAGATTTCTGTACCCTGGCTGGGGTTGTAGTTTTTGGAGCCGATGACATGGATGATACGTGGAGAATTGGCCTTGAGGAACTCTGCTCCAGCATGTTTCTCATAAATGGAATACCAGAGGTATTTTGCCAATACTGCCAGCTGCACACTCTTCTCATAGGAAGCTGGAGTGAGGTTCTTTGTCATATCGGAACCAATATCCTCCATGCGGTAAATAAACCTCACATTGTATGGCTCAAGGAAATTCACCTTGAGGAATGTGTCGAGCGGGAAGCAATAGGAAGTCCTATCGAGAGGATAGTCATTCGTATCGAAAATCGAAGGACCAAGCTCTTCTTCTTTACATGATGTCACGCATCCTGCCACAAAGGCAAATGCAATGAAAACCAAAAGACTGAGTTTTTTATTCATATGTAGATCCTCCTTTGTTTTATTTCACTTTAAAATCTTCAGAACTAAACAGCACATATTTGCTTCGGGCAGCAGGTTGGACGTTCCCCCTTGAGGATTCCATTCCAGCGGAAATGGTTTCCCATGGAACCTCAATGGCGAGGCGCGGGTCGTTGGGACCAATCTCATACTTCTCAGCAGTGACACCGAACTCATGACTCCATGTCATGCCCCATCTGCGAAGGTCGAAGAAACGAAGTCCTTCAAACATATTCTCAAAACGGCGGAACTCATTGACACAGTTCATGAAAGGAACCACGCTCTGAGGTACAACATAGTCGCTGCTGATCTGCTGGGTGAAATCCCAATTGGCAAAGGTGTTTCCTCTTGACGGGTCGCTGTACCAACTTCTGATCATATCAGGTGTGATGTATTTGATATAATTGCCCTCATAATAGGCCTTGTAATCATCCTCGGAGAATTTATCGATACTGTTGTTCCAATAAGCGCAAAGATCGGCAGCACCCTCGTCCACTTGACCGAGCATGAGTTTTGCCTCGGCGCGCTCAAGCAGCAACTCATTGGAAGTAAAGGCGCGGACCACAATATGGGCAAAACCGATTTGTGCTATCTTGTCAGAGAACTCGAACTGCTCAAAAATCTTTGAGTTGATGAAACCATAGTCATTGGAGCTGCTACCGAAGCACATGCCACTCACCAAGGCAATAGGACATACATAGTATGAAGACCAGAAGCCGTGACGTGCATTGATTAAGAAGACGTCGCGTGCGTTGGGGCCTGCGATAGCATATCGGTGAGCCCATGCATGACGCTCATTCAAAGAATATGTTGTCAGGAGCAGCAAGTTGTTGTTCATGCTCGGATTTTGCCACTGATTCATATAGTCATCAGCTGAAGAACAGTTGGTGAATACAGAATAGTCCATCATCATGTTGAGCAGCGTGGTGTTGTCGGTGCCAAGCACTGCATTGGCATGCTCCACAACTTTTGCCCAATCACGCTTATAGAGATAGAAGCGGGCGGCAAATGCATGAGCGGCATTCTGATTGAAATGCCATTTGGGCACGGTGAAATACTCTTCGTTCAAGTTGGCTAAGCCCTCCTCAAGGTCAGCTTGGATTTTGTCATAAACTTCTGTCACATTGCCTCTTGCATATTCCTTTCTGACCACATCCTCCACTTCTGTGACATAGGGGATGCCCACATCATTACGGCTCTTTTCAGCATTCTTATAAGGCTGCGAGAACATGTTGACCAAGATGAAGTGGCTGTAAGCCCTGATGAGCTGTGCCTCAGCCTTGGCAGCCTTCAATTTGGGTGTCATGCCTGTGCTATGAGATATCTCATTGATAGCCTCCAAAGCGGCATTACAAGTGGCGATGGAATTGTAATAACCTTCCCACATGTGGCCAGGAGAGTCATCATCGTTGTAGGTAGCATAAGTGGCTGGTTCAAACTTGAAAATCTGGTCATCCCATCTCTCATACGAAGAGAAGTTATAATGTGACAACACCTGAGGGTCCCATGGTTTGGTGGGAAGGTGTGGCGACCATTGGTCAATCATGTTGTCGCTTGACAACTCGGCAATCCACTGATAGTTAGAGGTAGGATATGCGCTCTTTATCAGGTTGATAACCTTATCCTCGGTATCTATCTCAGTTCTTTCATCTGGCAGGTGGTCGAGGAAGCTCTCACTACAGGAGGTCAGGGCGAGCACAGTAGAGGCAGCTGCCATGAAGAAATATTGTATTTTTTTCATATCTGTATGTTCTTTTCTGATAAAGTTTTAGATTCCAAGACGCAAAGTGAGTGTGAACTGCTTCGAGAGCGGGGATGCCACACCACCGGCATTGACGAATTCAGGATCCTGTCCGTTGAGTTTCTTGTCAGAATAGAGCAGGACGAGGTTGGTGGCATCGAGTTTCAGCGATGCTGTGCTCAATCCAATCTTATGTATCAAATTGGGGTTGAAATCATAAGTCAGGGAAATATCTTTCAATCGGATGAAACCGCCATCAGCTGTACGGGCTGTTGAGTAATTGTAAGCATTGTATGCCCATCCGATATATCTATTGTTGTAATACTGTCTCACACTGGCAATAGCAGGAATGGTGGTGATATTC
Source organism: uncultured Prevotellaceae bacterium (assembly GCA_902766505.1). Classification (GTDB taxonomy): domain Bacteria; phylum Bacteroidota; class Bacteroidia; order Bacteroidales; family Bacteroidaceae; genus Prevotella. Next base: position 5,866 of record CACXDY010000404.1, on the reverse strand, counting down.
TCATCACCTGGAATCACCCAGCGGTTCTTGAATTCCTTAGGCATAGCCGATTGATCGGAGTATCCAGAGGCGAATACTTGGTCGAGGCGGATTCTATTGCCAAATGAATAGGTGACGAACACATTCAATCGCCAGCTCTTCCAACGCAACATATTATTCAGACCACCAGTAATGGTAGGCTCTGCTGAGCCTTCGTATTTCAGGAAGTCGAGTTTGTCGTACTCCTGGAAATTAATATCAGATGTGGTGACCTCTCCCTCTTCGTTCATAATGGTGGGAATACCCTCATCATTGAGTCCCATGAACGGGATAGAGAACAGTGCACGGTGAGGATATCCTACACGGGTATAACCACCAGGTCTGACGAGGTCAATAACTCGAGTTTGCGAGAGAAGGTCGGTGATTTCGGTCTTAGTGTAGGAGAACGTGAAGTCCGTTGTCCATGCGAAATTTTCCTTCCGTATGTTCGCTGTACTGAGGGTAGCCTCTGCACCATTAGATTTCATACTGGCAACGTTGGCATATTTGCGGATTTCACCGCCAGCACCTTGGGTATTGAGATAACCCATCAAATCGAAGTTGTTTCTCCAATAGACATCACCGACGAAATTGATTCGGTTGCCAAGGAAACCAAGGTCAAGACCGACATTGAACTCATGCTTCTTCTCATAGGTAAGCTCAGAGTTGGCCAGCTGCGACAGATAAATCACTGTTTCCTGCTGGTCTCCCCAAGGTCTCCATAATTGTGTCGAACGGTAAATAGCCATGGCATTCGAGGCACTTGTCTGCTCACCATTAAGTGAGTATGAGAAACGCAACGTGGTATGAGACACAGCATTATGCGTCCTCTCCTGCCATTTCTTGAAGAAATTCTCCTCATGCGCATTCCATGATGCTGAAACGTTCCAAGTGGGCAACCAACGTGAACTCCTTGCCTTACCCAACTGGTTGGAACCGTCGTAGCGGCCGGTCAGGTTGAGCACATAGCGGCCTTTATAAGAATAGTTGCCGTTAAGCACATAAGCGAGTCTTCTGTTCCACGACCTTGCGAAGGAATCGGTGGTAGTGCCTTCCTCCAGTTCCTGTTTGGTGCGGAAATAGTTCTTCTTCACCAAACGGCTCATCTCATAATCCACACCCATGGTGATGTGCTCAGAAGCATCATAGTCGGCGCGGTTGGCTTCCATACCAGCAAGCACATTGAAGATATGAGTGTCATTCCATACCTTATTATAATTAATAGTGGCACGGAAGTCGAGCTGTTTTACAGAGTTACGGCTGAGCGTATAGATACCTCCCTCAGGCATCACCGACATAGGCAGAGAGTTGGGGTCATCAGGATTCTGGTAGAGATAGGTATTGCTGTACATAATATTGGGGTTGTCCACACCAGCACGGTAAGCCTCTGCCTGATTGGAGTGGTTGAGTACATAATGCTCTCGGGTGGAGCGGTTGATACGATAAGAACCCAGTGCTTTCAGTTCAAGTCCCAAAATCGGTTTCCATGACAACTCTCCCTGGAACTTGAGGTCCATCACATTGACATCAATGTAATTGTTGTCAAGCTCTGAGAAAATGTTGAATGGAGCATAGTTACGGGTGTATGTCTGGTCGGGGTCAAGGGTCCTCGAAGTGTTCATACAGAAGCTGAAGGGGTTGATATCGAAATTACGGCTGACAGCACCACTCACCACGTCCGTACTTTGATTGAGCGTACCAGGAGCCTTTTGGTCACGAATCGAACCTGTGGTACGCATGGTCAAGGTCACCTGCTTTGACAAGTTGAACGAAGCGTTCATGTTGGCTGTATAACGCTCCACGTTGCTGTCTTTATACCATCCTGGGTCCTGCATGGCTGAAAGAGAAGCATAGAGATTGGCCTTCTCCGTACCCGTAGAAATACTGACAGAATGGTTGTGCATGATATTGTTGTTGAACAACAGGTCGAACCAGTCAGTGTTGCGGAACTCAGCCTCCTGCAGGTATCTGTTCATGGCAGCCTCGGTGAAAGGAAGTCCAAACTGGCCATTCTCATATTGGTCCATGAGTGTGTACATTCTTCCATAGAGTCCGGAAGAAGAGCCGTTGGCCAAAGACGAGAACTCCAACCATCCCTTTTTCTCCATCTCGCGGTAAATACCCATCTGCTCCTGAGAGTTGCTGATGTTGTAATCCCTATACGATGGTTTCAAGCGATAAGTATATTCTCCAGTGTAATTGATGCTGCTTGAGCCGGCACGTCCTTTTTTGGTTGTGATGACCACCACACCAGCCATAGCCCTGGCGCCATAGATGGAGGTGGCACTACCATCCTTCAACACCTGGAAACTCTCAATATCATCGGCATTCAAACCTGCGATGGCATTGGAGATCAGGGTTTCAGCGTCACCAGATGAAAGGTCATCTGCCGACACATTGACGGCATCCTCCATGATAACGCCGTCGACCACCCAAAGGGGAGATGAACTTCCGTAAATGGAAGTAGCACCACGCACACGGATTTTGGGTGCCGTACCGAATGTACCTGACACGTTTTGTACTGAGACACCGGCGGCACGTCCTTCAAGTGCTCTGGTCACATCGGCCACACCATCGAGTCTTGCCTTGTCGGCATCAATTTTCGTTGTAGCACCCGTGAAGAGTCGTTTATCCATCTGCTGCATACCAGTGACAACGACCTCCTCCAATGTTCCAGCGTCGGCGTACATGGTAACCTTGATATTCTTACCACCCTTGACAGACACTTTCTTCATACCGATGTAGGTTATCTCAAGTGTAGGATTGGCCGTACTGGTATTGAGAGAGAAATGACCATCAATATCTGTCACTGTTCCAACTTTTGTGCCTTTCACAAATACGGATGCTCCAATGATGGGGTCTCCGTCCTCACCTGATACGACCGTACCAGTTACAGAGTGCTGGGCAACTGCTACTCCTATCGAAATAAAAAAGCAGGCCAAAAGCAAGCATAATCTTTTACTCATAGATTTTATGTTGTTATTATTCTAATTTTCATTTCCACAAACAAATGTAGTCTGCAAAATTAATCAATATCTATTTAAATCGCAAACGAAATATAAAAAAATGAAAAAAAAACCATAACGAAAAAGACTTATAACTAATATTTTAACGTTTCATCCCGTTTCAAATCCATCATTTTCCCCATTAGCAAGCAATCAATCACATATTCGCCCAATTTGATTTTGTCGAGTCTAAAAAGGGAAAACAACAAAACAAAAAAGAGCCTGGTTATCCCAGACTCTTGACTATTTTAACGAAAGTAAAGCCTTACTTTACCAAGATTACCAGATATTTGCTGGTACTCCAAAACACCTCTGGATGGGTGATTTGAAGTGTATACTGTTTGGAAGCATCAGCCACCAACTTATAGGATGAGGCGGGATGAGGAGTCATCAGCCTGGCATATTTCGAATACAGTTTGATTTCCTTCTGGTGGCGGATATCAATTTTGGTGAAATAGTTTTTGTTGAAGTCTTTTTTAAGCACCTCGCCCTTGTCCATGATGTTCTGCTCCTTCAACTCACTCTTCGTGCCATAGACATAATAGGCCAGGTTGAGTTGTCTGTCCTGTTCACTGATAGTTTGGGATTTCTGAGAACTCTCATTTTTCAAGTCAGCCACATCATTGTTGAGGGTATTGATGGCGGCATCCATCTCTGTGATGCGCATATCCTTGGCGTTAAGCGCCTCCTGGAGATCGGCAAGCTGTTTGTCTTTTGACTCCAATTGCGAAACGAGTCCGTCAATAGTCTTCTTGAGTTCCTCACCCTTGAAGCTACTTTCGTTCAACTGCAGCCGCAATTGCTCAATCAACTTCTTGTTGGATGCCATTTTGTCTTGGATGAACTTGATGTCTGACTTGATTTGAGTTACCCTGTCGGCACCTTCGCCCTCTTTTGCCAAAGTGGCTCTTCTCTCGGCCTCATTGATCAGTCTGAAACCTTCCTGAATTTCGTTCAACGTAGCTATCATCTCATTGATTTCAGCATCCCTTTGGTCTATGATTTTCTGGAGGGAGTCATTGGCTTCCACCTGCACCATATCCACTACCGGGGCTTTGGGTTCCTCTTTACAACTGACCAATGCCAACACGCAAATGGCGATGAACAAACATTTTTTCATTATCTTCTAAATTTAAAACAATTATTCTTTTGTATCATGGGACACTTTATCCGAACTGCCAGCAACCACGACAACAATCTCTCCTCGAGGGGGTGTTTCGGTAAAGTGGACAATCAAATCAGACAACGAGCCTCTTACGCATTCCTCGTGAACTTTGGAGATTTCCCGTGCAACACATGCCCTTCTATCACCGCCAAGCACCTCACCCAGTTGCTGAAGAGTCTTCACCAATCTGTGTGGAGACTCATACATCACCATCGTACGTGTCTCATTGCTTAGTGCGGCCAAACGAGTCTGACGGCCTTTTTTCTGTGGCAGGAAGCCCTCGAAACAGAATCGGTCATCGGGCAGCCCCGAAGCGACAAGAGCCGGCACGAAAGCAGTTGCTCCCGGAAGGCATTGGACCTCAATGCCAGCGGCTACGGCCTCTCTAACCAAGAAGAAACCAGGATCGCTGATACCCGGTGTTCCCGCATCACTCACCAATGCCACATTCTGCCCGCCTCTCAACCGTTCCACTACATTTGCCGATGTACCATGCTCATTGTACTTATGATGCGAAAGCAACTGATTGTGTATGTCGTAATGACGCAGCAAAATCCTGGTTGTACGGGTATCTTCCGCCAAAATCAGGTCAGCCTCACGTAGCACACGGAGAGCCCTCAGTGTGATATCCTCCAGATTTCCCACAGGAGTGGGTACGATATACAGGATGCCCATAATCAGCGCAAATTTACACCAAATCAGACAATCGGCAAAATAATTCCCCTTTTTTTTCATTTTAGTAACATTTCGCCCATGAAGAATCCATTGTCCTTCAAAAAAAAACCATGAATGTTTGCCAAATCCCACAAACTTTGTAATTTTGCATTCATCATGACAGAAAACTTATCAGGGGAGCGCCACCGTCCCGGAAGAATAGAAGTGGTGTGCGGCTCAATGTTCTCAGGAAAGACTGAAGAACTGATCCGCAGAATTAAAAGAGCAGTATTTGCCAAGCAGCGGGTAGAGATTTTCAAGCCTTCCATCGACACCCGTTACTCGGAAGAGGCCGTAGTGAGTCACGACCAAAACACCATTCTCAGTACCCCCGTCGACACGTCTGCCTCCATTCTGCTGCTTGCGTCCGATATTGACGTGGTGGGTATCGATGAGGCACAATTCCTTGACGATGGGCTTGTAGCGGTATGCAACGAGCTGGCCAACAGGGGTGTCAGGGTGATTGTCGCTGGACTCGACATGGATTTCAAGGGAGTGCCATTTGGCCCTATGCCAGCCTTATGTGCCATTGCCGACGAAGTGACCAAAGTGCATGCTATCTGCGTAAAATGTGGTTCCTTGGCCTATCTGAGCCACCGGTTGGTAAACGACGACAAGCGCGTTCTACTGGGTGAAAAGGCTCAATATGAGCCACTTTGCCGTGCTTGTTACCGTGAGGCGGTAGAAAAAGAATAAATCAGATGCTTATACCACGATGATAGAGGGTAAAATCACATTCGACAGACTGGCAAGATGGCTCATTGTGGCCTTAATCTGCATTTCCGTCATATTGCTTCTGAAACGCCTAAGCAGCGTACTTCTTCCATTTTTCATAGGATGGTTCATTGCCTATTTGCTGTATCCCGTCGTGAAATTCGTTCAACACAGGATGCATGTCTCCTCACGTGTGCTGGCCATCATCATCACCTTCTTTTTTGTGGCGCTCATTGTGGCTGCTGTCTTC
>CACXDY010000403.1 GCA_902766505.1 uncultured Prevotellaceae bacterium | reverse complement strand
ATCAGGGCTAATCCTGAGGCCGATTAATCAAATAAATATAGTATAGATGAAAACAAAAATAGCAAACATGTTGAGGCTTCTGCTTCACAGTCCACGGAAATTCCCCGTCGAGGCTGCTATGGGACTTGTCTTTTTCTGCATCAGTTCGTGGAATACAAGTCATGCCAGCTGGAATGAGTTCACAGGAGAAATGGCAAGTGGGGTCAATGCCGACATTCTATGGTTGTTTGTGCCACTGCTGGTACTGACTTTCTGGTTGCACAAGGTGAACCGATGGGCTTATGTCGTGTCGGGCTTCCTGTTTCTGCCGTTGATGGCTCTCGACCTCAAACCATTCCTCTGGACATACGGCTTTGCCTTCACCTATGTCCTGGCTGCCATCCTTCTGCTGGTAGGCGTGAGGCGCATGAGCAACCGGAGTTTCGCGGCGCATACCCTTCATGTGGTGACCCAGTTGTTCTTCGGGCTTGTCATCTCCGGACTGCTCACGGGGGCTGTCATGGCCATCGTCACCTCTTTCCTCTATATCTTCGGCATAGACACATCGACGCATATCTATGAGTATATTTTAGAGTTCATCTGGTTCTTCATCGCACCGCAGGTCTGTTGCGCCCTCATTTCGCAGGATGAGGATGTGGTCAGCGACCCGCCAAAGGTGCTGCGGCTCATACTCAACTTCATCCTCTCACCGGCTGTCATCATCTACACTGTCATACTCTATGCCTATTTCATCAAGATCGTCATAGTGTGGGACTTGCCCAAAGGTGGTGTGGCATGGATGGTTATGGGCTTTGTGACAGTGGCTCTTGCAGGCCGACTCATGCAGTATGTGCTTAAACAGCATTATTTCGACTGGTTTTACCGCCACTTCACTTGGATAGCCATTCCGCCGCTCATCATGTACTGGGTAGGCTCTATCTACCGCGTACGCCTCTACAGTTTCACCGAAAGCCGATTCTATCTGATGGTGGCTGGCGCGTTGATGACACTTTTCGTTCTTATGCTGCTTTGGCGCCGCACCCGCAGGTTCCAACTGATGGCTCTCATCTTCGGCGCAGCCATCATCGTGTTTACCTACATCCCCGGCATCTCGGCCAAGAATATCGGTTATCATTGTCAGAATGCACGCCTGCAACAGTATATCAGTGACTTGCGACTGTTGGACAGCAAAACCGGAAAGTTTGTCCAAAGATTGGATGTGGAAAAGATAAGGAGAGACAGCCTGCTCAGTGCACAGTACCAGGAAGTGTGCAGCATCATCGAGTATGTGCGCAATGATATGGGGCGCGAGGCGTTCACGGAAAAATATGGAAAATGGAGTTGGTATGATTCTAATTTTGATGCAAAACGCGACTGTGACTTTATGGGAAATGAGTTGGTGCGCCGAACGCCCGTTCTCCTGGGTGGGTACAACATCATGCTGCCATCCGATGAATATACCATAAATGATCAGGACGGTGTAGTAACGGTGAAAAGAGACAACAAAGTAGTATTGGTCTACCGTTTGGATGAAAGGGTCAGACAGAACCCCCAACTACTCGACCATCCCGACAGCCTTTTCATGTGGCACAACGACTCGCTGATGCTCGTTCTGGAAAGTTTATATATCAATGCCAATGGGACAGCAAGAGTATACTCCTATAACGACAACCTGTTGTTCAGAAAATCAAAGTAGAATAGTGGTTCATTTTTCAACATAAATCATCGCAATCAAAATATGGCATTATAAATGGTAAACTGTTTACCAAATCTCCTTTTGGGTAATATAATAAAGAAACATATTGTTAATTTTTAAATTTATAATGTGATGGTATATATTGTGATATTTGGAGTGTTCTTTTTTGTTGTTCTCTTCATCTATTTGGGGCAAAAAATAGATGAGGCCCAAACCAAGAGATGCGAGCGTTGGAAGAAAGAACAAATGGAAGCAGGAATGTCTGAAGAACTGGCAGACCATTTACTGTTTGCAGATCCTGATTTCATTGCATTATGATTGACAAAATCTTTAATTCCACCGCAATTCTCCTCTTAAAGGCGGCACAGCGTTTGCATCTCACTTACAATGAAGTGAATGTTATATTCTATTATGGCATCATACCTCTCACATGGTGTATCCTGGCAGACATCATTTTGGGGTACATCATCCTCACTCCGTTGTTCGTGCTGTTATGCACAGGCATCTACTTGATAAAAAGAAAGAATTTCTCAGCGTGGTGCGACAAGATATTCGTCTTATCACAGAAATTTCTCCTCTTCTTCGGTGAGTACAAGGCTTCGTCAGTCATCATCTGTGTGTTGGTTCCAATCATGATCTATGTGGTACTGATAGTGATGCTGATAATGAAATTCACATCTCTTTAAAGGATGATGTGCTCTCAAAGCGTGTAAACAAAGTAACAGTATTCAATGAAGAATATCATCTTTATCAAAAAACATCCTTTTGGAGGAAACTATTTGGCCATTAATCTTTTCGGGTTTATCTTTACACTTAGAGAACTTGACAAAGTAGAACTCAATCACGAACTTATTCATTCTGCTCAGCAGCGTGAATTGCTCTATCTGCCATTCTTCATCTGGTATGGAATAGAATGGGTCGTTCTTTACCTGAAATATAAAGATTGGACAAAAGCGTATTTCCACATTAGATTTGAGAAAGAAGCATATTTTTATCAATATAATATGGATTACCTTAAAAAAAGAAAACATTATAACTATGTCTCAATTAATAGAAAAACAATAGCAAAGTAAAATACGTGATAATCCTATAGAATATTGCAAAACACTTATAAAAACCGTAAATCAATGAAATATCTAAAATGGTTATTTATTCTTATTAAAGCAGCCATCTTGCGCAAAGCCACTTACAATGTGTCTTTCACAAAGGAAGCAGACAACAGATGGTATGTGGATTTCCCCAACTGGCCATTGTCTCATGCCAATCTTGAAATGGTGGCTGGTGCCGATGATTTGTTGGACATTTTGAATAACGGAACAGACCATGTTCATATAGAAGTAACACTCAAGAAGACAAAAGGTATCCATCTCACAAAAGTCCATTCCGCACTCACTAAAGGAGCCTTCTATACTGTAGATGGTGTCCGAGGATGGGAAAACCCCGATGCCATCCGCAGAAAGCAACTGTGGCTTTGCCCTGTGACGCTGGCTGTTCTTGGCCACTATCCGAAGCACATGACTATTACGAAATTACTATAAAACGATAGTAACTGCGAAGCAAGGGCAATAATGCCACAGGGACAGGTCACGGCCATAACTATCACCGGGAAAGCCGGACAAGAGGAGGGTGCCTACACCGTAGTCGAAACCATGCCCCACTGTCTTAATAGAGAGTGTATTGTTATATGATTTAAGTCCGGCAATTGTCTCACAGTACAGTTGTCGGGCTGTTTTTTGCTTTTAACTATTCGTCATCCCCACAATGTGGCCTGTTCCGTTGCTGGGTATATTTGAAGAGGGCAGGTCCGCATCTTTTGAAATGTGCATCATCCCCGTCCCATCCCGGACTTTCTAGTTAAGAAAACAAAAAAAATGCTTTTTGTTTTGCTTTACGATTGGTTTGCTCTATCTTTGCTAAATCGAAACAAAATAGGCTGAGTGAAAGAACTTCAGATAAGACATGGAATGGTTTAAAATCAAAACATCAACTATGCTAATGCGTGTGGCCGTCGATGAGATTGTCTACGTAAAGGCAGACGGCAACTACTGCGACCTTGTACTCATCGACGGGCAGAGCCGCAAAATGACGTTCCAGCTACATCATTTCGAGGATTATTTCAAACAACTGCAAAATGCTGATATGTTCATAAGGGTGGGAAGAAGCCTTATTGTCAACCGGCAATATGTGCGGCTCATCGATCTCGTCGAACAGACCATCACTTTTGGAGGCAAACACCTCGTCAGACAGTCGAGAACCGATAATCCTCATGCCTGGCGACCCTCACAGAATGAAGACCGCTCACCAGGCAGAGACATCTACACAGTGAGTGTGGCCCGCGATGCATTGAAAAACCTGAAAGAACAACTCGAAAATATGAGAGGAGGGGAGAAATGAGCAACGATATTTTCAGAACACAAGATAGAGAGCCGGAAATTCCTGAAATTGTTATCGAACGTGATGATGAGGGAACAAACTTGACCGACAGGTCAAAGGGGAAAATACCTGTTTCGAAAAGAAAAAAATGGCTCCGCAGAATGTTGAAAGCCATTGCCGTAGTGATGCTCGTAGCAATGACTTTGGGGGTTTATAAGGTGTGGAACTATTATTTCAATCTCGGGATACCTGTTTCCACTTCGCCAAGTGAGAACATCAGCAAACTTCAGACGGAACCAACAAAGGAAACTGCGGGAGTGGTCCATTTCAGCGACAGTATCCTTGGAGTGGAACTCGATTTATATGCCATTCGCGGACTTAGCGCTAGCCTTGAGTTCGAGGAGCCTGACCTGTCCGATACCTCGGTCTATCTCTATTGCCGCTCGGCGGACCACAGGGTGGACAGCACCTAT
>CACXDY010000402.1 GCA_902766505.1 uncultured Prevotellaceae bacterium | reverse complement strand
CAATGTCTATCAAGAGTGCTTCGATTTTATCGTCAGCCACTACGACTCCATACCCCATCCGCCCGTCAGCCGTGAGCGTTTCATCGAGATGCATGACACACTGTCAAATTTCCTACTGAAAGGTCATGAAAACCTCCTCGAAGAGAAGGGCGCAGAAGCCTTCCAGTCGTTCTTTCACTCCGATGCATACGCCATGTTCTTCGATGAAGAAACCCCATGCGGGAAAGCGATGTACGAGGAACTATTCAACAAGCTGAGCATCTTCGGGTTCAGCGTACCCTATAGCCTCACCATGCCGGGAAACGTGGTCGATGCAGGAAATGGAGAATATCGCGATGGTATCATCTATTATCCCCTGACAGGTGAGCGACTGATTCCCCATGACTACACGATCAGTGCCACCTCGCGAGTCATCAACATCTGGGCATTCATTGTAACGTTGCTTATCATTGCGCTCGCCATCGGCAGTTGGTATCACCACATGACCCGCAGCCGTCGCAAATAATCCCCTTTTCATCGCGGAGGAAAGACATCTGTGTAAAATACGGGGCTTTCATACCGTTAAAATCTATTAAAAAAGCAAGAAAGAGGAAAAGAAAGAAATGTATGTGAATAAAAAGTAGTAATTTTGCAGCCGATTTAGTCCGTGGAGGCTCCAACAAGTGGCTGCACGAAGCAGTCCGCCTTGCGGAAGAACCTGTTATACAATAAATAATGTACGCAATTGTAGAAATCAAGGGTCAGCAGTTCAAGGCCGAAGAGGGCAAGAAATTATTTGTCCACCACATGAAAGATGTGGAAGAGGGTCAGTCTGTTGAATTTGAGAAAGTGCTTCTGATCGACAACGACGGAGCAGTGACAGTAGGCGCCCCGACAGTAGAGGGTGCGAAAGTAGTGTGTGAGGTGATCAAGCCTTTGGTAAAGGGAGACAAGGTAATCGTCTTCAAGATGAAGCGCCGCAAGGACTCCCGCAAGAAGAACGGCCATCGTGCCCAGTTCACCCAAGTAGAAATCAAATCAATAATTGGCTAAAACTAAGGAGGACTAAGAAATGGCACATAAAAAAGGTGTAGGTAGTTCTAAGAACGGCCGTGAGTCAGAATCAAAACGACTCGGCGTCAAGATTTGGGGTGGCCAGAAGGTAATCGCCGGCAACATCATCGTTAGACAGCGTGGTACAAAGCACAACCCCGGTCCTAATGTAGGCATTGGCAAGGATGACACTCTCTATGCACTGGTAGACGGTGTGGTGAACTTCCACAAAGGTTCACGCAACAAGAGCGTGGTGTCGGTAATCCCCGATGCTGAAGCATAACAAAAAGTAAAAAACTATTCCAAACAAACCACAGAATCCCAACCACATGGTTGGGATTTCTGCATTTTACAAATTATCCCTTTTAACTTTTGGGTGTGTGCCGAAATTGATGTAACTTTGCACTCCAGTGGCGAATAGGCACTATTTTAAAGTCTGGAGCCACCAAATTAAGAAAAATCATTAGAAAAAAGATAGACTATGCTTACACTTAAACTTATCAACGAGGAAACAGAACGCGTCATTAAGGGATTGGAGAAGAAGCACTTTGCCAATGCCCGTGAGGCAATTGAGAATGTGCTTGAGATAGACCGCCGTCGCCGCGAGGCCCAGCGTGAGCTTGACGCCACGAAGAACCGTGCAAAACAAATGGCCAGTGAGATAGGCAAGCTGATGAAGGCCGGTCAGCGCGAAGAGGCTGAAGCAGCCAAGCGCGAGGTAGCCACCCTGAAGCAGCGCGACAAAGACCTTGAAGAACTGATGGCCCAAGCAGAGAAGGAATTGACCACGCTGCTGTGCACGATTCCCAACATCCCACATGAGTCAGTTCCCGAGGGTGCAGACGCTTCCGGCAATGTGGTGGTGAAAGAAGGCGGCGAGAAGCCCAACCTTCCCGAAGATGCCCTTTGCCACTGGGACCTCTGCAAGAAATACAACCTGATAGATTTTGATTTAGGTGTAAAGATTACCGGCAGTGGATTCCCTGTATACATCGGCAAGATGGCCCGTTTCCAAAGAGCCCTTGAGGCCTTCTTCCTGGATGAAGCCCGCAAAAGCGGTTATCTTGAGGTTCAGCCCCCCTATGTTGTGAATGAAGCATCCGGTTATGGCACAGGACAGTTGCCCGACAAGGAAGGTCAGATGTATCACTGCACAGCCGACAACCTCTATCTTATCCCTACGGCAGAGGTTCCTGTGACCAACATCTTCCGTGATGTCATTCTCGACGAGAGTCAGCTTCCCATCAAGCGTTGCGCTTATTCAGGCTGTTTCCGTCGCGAGGCAGGAAGCTACGGCAAAGACGTACGTGGTTTGAACCGCCTTCATCAGTTTGACAAGGTAGAGATTGTGCGCATCGACACTCCGGAGCACTCCTATGAGAGCCTCAATGAAATGTTGGCCCATGTAGAGGGTTTGATGCAAAAGTTGGAGCAGCCCTATCATATTCTGCGCCTTTGTGGTGGCGACATGAGTTTCACTTCTTCGCTGTGCTATGATTTCGAGATATGGAGTGCCGCCCAGAAGCGTTGGCTTGAAGTATCCTCCGTCTCCAATTTCGAGAGTTATCAGGCCAACCGTCTGAAATGCCGTTACCGTCATGCCTCAGACAAGAAAATCGAGCTGTGCCACACACTCAATGGTTCAGCCCTTGCTCTTCCCCGCATTGTCGCTGCCATCATGGAGAACAACCAGACCCCAGAAGGAATCCTTGTTCCACGAGTGCTTGTTCCATATTGTGGCTTTGAGTTGCTCGACGACAAGAATTTTGAGTAAGAGAAGAGGAAATCCAAAGAACAATCATCAAAAGACCATATGAACAAAATCATCAAAAAGAAGCAATTCTCGGAGAAAGTATTTCTCTTTGAGATAGAGGCTCCGCTGATTGCCAAGAGCCGTAAAGCCGGCAATTTCGTCATTGTGAGGGTTGGCAAGAAGGGAGAGCGCATGCCCCTTACGATAGCAGATGCCGATATCACCCGCGGCACCATCACGCTGGTTGTGCAGAAAGTCGGCTTGTCGTCCATCAAGCTATGCAATCTGGAAGAGGGAGACTACGTGACAGATGTGGTAGGTCCGTTGGGCAATCCCACACATATCGAGAATTTCGGCACAGTGATTTGTGCTGGTGGTGGAGTTGGTGTGGCCCCCATGCTTCCCATCATCCGTGCACTCAAGGCAGCCGGCAACCGGGTGCTCAGTGTATTGGCCGGGCGCAGCAAGGATTTGATTATTCTTGAGGACGAAGTGCGTGAGAGCAGCGATGAGACCATCATCATGACCGACGATGGCAGTTATGGTGAGAAAGGCGTTGTGACCATTGGCATCGAGAAGTTCATCAACCAGGAGCATATTGACAAAGTATTTGCCATAGGTCCTCCCATCATGATGAAATTCAGCTGTCTGCTTACCCAAAAGTACAATATCCCCACAGATGTGTCGCTGAACACCATCATGGTGGATGGCACAGGTATGTGTGGTGCCTGCCGTCTCACGATTGGCGGCAAGACCAAGTTTGTGTGCATCGACGGTCCAGAATTCGACGGCAGTCTTGTGGACTGGGATGAGATGTTCAAGCGCATGGGCACCTTCAAGCGTGCCGAGCAGGAGGAGCTGGAGCATTTCGAGGAGCACCTTGGAACCGATGATGAAGCCACGGTAGTGGAGTCAACGGATATCGTGATGGACGACGACCCCACGAACGACACAATAGCCATCCTGACCGACCGCAACGCAGAATGGCGCAAGGAGCTACGTGCCTCGATGAAAGCCAAGGAGCGCACAGCCATCCCCCGCGTGGTCATGCCCGAATTAGACCCCGTCTACCGTGCCACGACCCGTTTGGAAGAGGTGAACACCGGTTTGACGAAAGAGATGGCGCTGACAGAAGCCAAGCGTTGTCTGGACTGTGCGAAACCCACCTGCGTGGAGGGTTGTCCTGTAGGAGTCAACATTCCCTCTTTTGTGAAGAACATTGAGCGCGGACAATTCCTGGCTGCCGCCAAAGTATTGAAGGACACCTCGGCTCTTCCAGCTGTTTGTGGCCGTGTATGCCCACAAGAGAAACAGTGTGAGTCGCGCTGCATCCATCTGAAGATGAATGAGCCAGCTGTGGCCATCGGTTATCTGGAGCGTTTTGCCGCCGACTATGAGCGCGAGAGCGGCAACATGAGCATCCCAGAGATAGCCCCATCCAACGGCAAGAAAATAGCCGTGGTAGGTTCAGGTCCTGCCGGTTTGAGTTTTGCTGGCGACATGGTGAAATTAGGCTACGATGTCTATGTATTCGAGGCTTTGCATGAAATAGGCGGCGTGCTGAAATACGGTATTCCCGAATTCCGTCTGCCCAACCGCATCGTGGATGTGGAAATCGACAATCTCCGCAAGATGGGCGTTCATTTCCAGACCGACTGCATCGTCGGCAAGACCATCAGCATCCAGGAACTTGAAGAGAATGGTTTCAAAGGCATCTTCGTTGGTTCAGGCGCTGGTCTTCCCAACTTCATGGATATCCCAGGTGAGAATCTTATCAACATCATGTCGTCGAATGAGTATCTCACCCGCGTCAACCTGATGGATGCCGCCAATCCCACGACAGACACCCCATTGAACCCAGCCAAGAACGTGATGGTCGTAGGTGGTGGAAACACCGCCATGGACTCCGTCCGCACCGCCAAGCGTCTGGGCGCCAAGGTAACACTTGTATACCGCAGAAGTGAAGCAGAGATGCCTGCCCGTCTGGAGGAAGTGAAACATGCCAAGGAAGAAGGCATCGAATTCCTCACCCTTCATAACCCGATAGAGTATATCGGCGACGACAAGGGAGCTGTCAGCCAGGCAGTCCTGGAAGTGATGCGCCTTGGGGAGCCCGATGCCAGTGGCCGCCGCCGTCCGGAACCGACCGGCGAGACCAAGACCATCGATGTGGACCAGGTGATTGTGGCCATAGGCGTATCGCCCAACCCATTAGTGCCCAAGAGTGTAGAGGGGTTGGAGTTAGGCCGCAAAAACACCATTGTGGTCGATGAGACGATGCAGTCGTCACGTCGTGGACTCTTCGCTGGTGGCGACATTGTACGCGGAGGTGCCACGGTGATTTTGGCTATGGGAGATGGCCGTTCTGCCGCTGCCAATATGCACAAGCAATTGAGTGGAGAATAATGAACGGATTATATACCATCTTGCTTCTCATCACCAGCAACGTATTCATGACGTTGGCTTGGTATGGACATTTACGTCTTCAGCAATCAGGAGTCAGTCAAAACTGGCCCCTGATTGCCGTTATAGGTTTTTCCTGGGGCATCGCCTTTTTTGAGTACTGCTGTCAGGTGCCTGCCAACCGTATGGGTTTCAGCGGCAACGGAGGTCCTTTTAATCTGGTCCAGCTCAAAGTGCTCCAAGAATGTATCAGTCTTGGCGTTTTCGCTGTGATTGCCAATATCATGTTTCAGGGTCAGAATCTTCACTGGAACCACATTCTGGCCTTTCTGCTGATTATCTGCGCGGTCTATCTGGTATTCATGAAATGATAGAGAAACGGCTCAAAGAGCGGTTTGTCAAGGCTATGGCCACCTATGGACTGATAGCCGACGGCGACCGTATCCTGGTAGGGTTGTCGGGCGGCAAGGATTCGTTATGCCTACTTGAGCTGCTTGCCCATAGGATGCGCATTCAGCATCCCAAATTTGAAGTGGCAGCCCTCCATGTCAGGATGGACAACATCCAGTATGAGAGCGACACCTCCTATCTGGAATCATTCGCCCGCGACCTCGGCGTCACTCTCCATGTGCGCACGACTGGTTTTGATGCCTCCACCGACACCCGCCGTTCCCCCTGTTTTCTCTGTTCATGGTACCGAAGGAAGATGATGTTCAATGTTGCTCAGGAATTGGGTTACAACAAGATAGCTCTTGGGCATCACCAGGACGACATTCTCCACACCACCTTGATGGGTCTGTTCTACCAGGGCCAGTTTGGTTCTATGCCAGCCCTTCTGAAACTCCGCAAGATGCCTCTGACCATCATCCGCCCGTTGTGCATGGAGAGAGAAGCCGACATCAAGGCCTACGCTACCCTCAGGGGCTATCAAGACCAGAAGAAGTTGTGTCCATATGAGCATGACTCCCACCGCACTGCCATCAAGCAGCTCTTTTCGGACATCGAACAAATGAATCCGGAAGCCCGCGCCAATCTGTGGCGGGCACTCAACAAAGCAGGGAAAATGGTGGAGGAATAGGAAGCTCATCCCCATGCCTATTCATTAATTTTTATTAAAAAGGCATGTAAAAAAATATTGTTTTGGATAAAAAGTGATATATTTGTTTTTTAAAACAACAAATAACGGCATTGTCCTTTTTAACCAAAACCGAGCATTATGAAAAAGTATTTTCCAGAATCCGAACTGATCATCAACCAAGATGGTTCGTGTTTCCATCTTCATCTGCGTCCCGAACAAATGGCCGACCGTATCATCCTTGTCGGTGACCCTGCCCGTGTGAATACAGTGGCCAACCACTTCGACAGCATCGAGTGCGAGGTACAGAGCCGTGAGTTCCATACAATCACCGGCATGTACAAAGGCAAGCGCATCACCTGCCAGAGCCACGGCATCGGTTGCGACAACATAGATATCGTGATGAACGAACTCGATACGCTGGCCAACATCGACTATGCCACCCGCACAGAGAGAGAAGAGCACCGCACGCTAACATGTGTACGTATCGGCACCTGCGGCGGTCTCCAACCGTTCACCCCCACAGGGTGCTTTGTTGCATCGGTGAAGAGTATCGGTTTCGACGGACTGCTCAACTTTTATGCCGACCGCAATAAAGTCTGCGACCTCGAGTTGGAAGAGGCATTCAAGAAGCATATGGAATGGAATCCCATCAAAGGCGCACCCTACGTGTCGGTGGCCGATGCCGCTCT
>CACXDY010000401.1 GCA_902766505.1 uncultured Prevotellaceae bacterium | reverse complement strand
GTTGATATCACTTATCGTGGGTTATATCGGTTGCCCGAAAACCCGTTGCAGCACACTCGACAGCATTGACCGTGAACGCTATGGAGAAGATTATTAAAGTCCATATACATTAACAATAAATCCGGCATCCTATCAAGGTGCCGGATTTATTGTTGTTAACGAAATGACAGGTTTATTTTGGCAGGTTGAAAGCTACTGTCATTTCCTTCAACTGTTCCTCACTCATACCTTCCGGAACAAAGCCCATGCAACGGGCATTGATATAGATTTTGGCACTCTTCGACAGTACGTCGATTTGGTCGAAGGCGTCCATTACGTCAAGGCCTTGGGCAAATACACCATGCTTTTCCCATAACACCACATCGTAATCGTCAAGCTCGCTTAATGTGGCATCAGCTAATTCCACGCTGCCAGGCAATTTGTAGGGGATAATACCCAACCCTAAAGGACAAAAAGCTTTTGTCTCAGGAATCATGCTCCACAATATATTGGTCAGTACGTCTTTTTTCAAGAATTCTTTAGAATGGCTCATGGCCACTAATTCAATAGGATGAGTATGTACTGTTGCATTATAGGAAGAACCTTTCTCGATAAGATGATTGTGGACTGTGAGGTGTGAGGGAAGCTCACTGGTGGGTTGTACCAGATTGTCGGCAATGATGACATAACTGGCACAATCATCAAGAATACGTATGACACTACCGTTGTCCATTGGCCAACGTGCCAAATCCCGCATTCTTTTACCTGTGCCTTTACAGTAGAAATAGCAACCTTTCAAGAATGGTAAAGTAGTTCCAATTTGTTTTACCTCACTGATGGCAGGCATATTCCTCACCTCGTCATCGATAAAATTGGTCACATTGACTGTGATGTTTCCTCCATTGCGTTCAGCCCATCCGTTTTGCCAAAGGTATCCAGCCACTTCAGCTATTTTCTCTACCTCTTTCTTTAAGGCAGGGCGTCCTTCCAAAATACTTTTCATTTGTTTTAATTATTAGATGATTTTAATAGGGTTATCTCGTTTTGTTTTATGAATTCATTTCTCTGAATTCACTGGGCTTACAACCTGTTTTCATCCTGAATTTTGAGGAAAAATAGTCAGGTGAATCAAAATTCAGTCTATATGCTATTTCCTTGATACTCAAATTCGTTGTTGATAACAATTCCTTGGCTCGTTGCAGCCTCAAGTCTTGCTGATATAAAGACGGGGAAAGTCCTGTATGTTGTTTAAACAATTTGCGGAAATTTGAATAACTCACCCCTAAATCCTGAGCCAGTTGTTGGATGGTGAGGTCGCTCTCAAGCGATTCCCTAATTTTCAGCCTTGCCCGACTGATCATTTCCACATGAGAGAGATTTTGATTGAGTTGGATGTTTCTTTCCAACGAATACATCAAGCCAATAAGATGATTGACAATTCCAGCCAGGAGTTGTTGCGAATAGGCCGCCTCCTCCAGTGCAGTTTGGAGAGCACTATTGTAGAGTTCTACAATTTCAGATGAATAGCCAACGTGATATATGGGCTTTTCAACACTTAAGAACCCATGTTCTACCCGGTCGTCCATATTTTTACCACGAAAACCTATCCAACAACTTTTCCATATAGCATTGGACTTGGGTCCATAACTATGCCACTCACCTGGGAATAGCAGGAAGATGTCGCCCGACTTAATGGTTGTTTTAGGAACGTGAGCCGATTGGAAGAAACCTTCCCCTTCAATAAGATACAATATTTGATATTCGTTGAGCTCACGACCTTTGTCCATGTCGAAGTAATATCCGTCAGCATGTCCTCTGGTGGGATAATGTTCATTCACAGCCACCTCGTCGTGACCCACTGTGCTCACTGTGAGTCCCCACTTGGCATCACTGTCATTTGCTACGAGATATTTGCTTGTTTGCATATGATGTCTGAGAATTCTTAGAATGCAAATATAGCGAATGTCATGGAAAAAAACAAAATATTCGTCTATTTTTTAACAAATCGTAAAAACTGAAGTATATGTTTGAGTTATCGCTCCGTTTTTAGTAACTTTACACCCGAAATCAAAATAGGGGCTATCAAATATGGATAAAAGGACGATATTACATATTTTGTTTTTACTTTTTCTTTCGGCTGCTTTGCTCTATCTGACCAAATCCTGGCTGATGTCATTGGGTATTCTTATGCTGTTGTTGCTGATTGACTCTTTCCTGTTGCAATACGACAACAAGCGTAGGAGAGAATGGGAGGAAAGAAAGAGACAGGAAATGGAACAAGAAATGGAGTCAAAGGAGTCAGAATCCCAACAAGAATAGTCCATTATTCAGATGTTACAATTACGGCAACTTTATATTGACCATTTTGGAGAAGAGCCTGAATCCGTTTCTCCCTTAGCGGGTGCTGGGAGCAACCGCCAATATTTTCGTATCTATGGTAAGAGTGGCGACAGTTATATTGGAGTGATAGGTACCAGCCGTGAGGAGAATGAGGCATTCGTCTACCTATCCAGGCATTTTAGGAAACGCCAGCTGCCCGTTCCGGAGATTTTTGCTGTCAGTGCTGATGAAATGCGTTATATTCAGCAGGACCTTGGAACCCATTCTCTTTTCGATGCTCTTAAAGGAGGACGTGAGGCAGGGGGAAGATATAATTTGAAAGAACAGGATTTGCTGATTGCCACCATCCGTCAATTGCCCAATTTTCAGATTCGAGGTGCAAGGGAACTGGATTGGAGCATCTGTTATCCTCAGCCTGAGTTCAATGAGCAGAATGTGCTGTTTGACCTCAATTATTTTAAATATTGTTTTCTCAAACCATCTGAGATAGATTTTCATGAGCTGAAGCTGGAGGCTAATTTCAGGCTTATGGCGAAAGATTTAGTCGCAGAGTCATCAGATAGTTTCATGTACCGTGATTTCCAAGCACGAAATGTCATGCTTGATGAAGAAGG
>CACXDY010000400.1 GCA_902766505.1 uncultured Prevotellaceae bacterium | reverse complement strand
TGCATCCAGTGTGGACAATGTGAAGGCGCATGCCCCCAACATCTTCCCATCATCAGTTTGCTGGAAGAGGTGGTGGAGACTTTGGAGAATTGAGATAAAAGCGATTTCATCGGTTTTCTTCATGCATTTGTCGTCTCATTTTGGAAATTCGTCGAAGAAATCGGGCAATTCGTCGAAAATTGTTTTTCCCAAGGCGGATATTGAGTTATTTTTGCAGTCGGAAAGGAGAAGCAATTCTCTTCACCCGAAATCCCAAAAACACAACCAACCATAGACATGATGAGAAAATTCATTGCCATAACCCTGATTTGCATGTGCGCAGCCAGCGTGTCAATCGTACAAGACAAGCAGCCCAAACCAAAGGCGCAGCCCTGCACGGAAAAAGTCGTTGCCGCCAACAAGGGCAAATCGACGAAAGACCACAAGTCGTGGGAGAAGCAAGTGAAAGAGAATGAGAAAAAATGGAGAAAGCATATCGCATAGGTGAAAGATTGCATTGACACACAGGGTAAAAGAGTTAATAAAGATAATAAAAGATTGCGTTAGTTAATAGAGTAATAGATTGCGTTAGTAAACTTAAGGTAAAAGATTGCGTTGAAAAATGAAGGAATAACGCAAACGTTTCACAAGAAAAAGGTTGTATGAAAGCGGTCGCTGCAGGGAAAGCCCCCGGCGACCGTTTTTCGTGCATTTATCGTGTTTTTGCCCTTTTTCCTGACTTCATCACTTTTTATGCCATCAAATAGCGCACCTTGAAAATCAGGTAGTTATGAAAATATTTATGGTGGCGCAGGGTGGCGCAAGTAAAATTTGCGTATCTTTGCACCATGTTTATACGCAAGAAAAAGAACCGATCTGGCAGTATCAGCGTTGCTGCCGTGGTCAAACGTCATGGCAAATACAGGGAATTGAAAATCTTCGGGACTGCGACAACAGATGAAGAGGTATCCAAGTTGTATGCTGAAGCACAGAACTGGCTGCTGACCCATGGCAACCAGCAGCCCATAGATTTTGATGATGAGCGTGGTCGTGAGCGTGATGAGACAATTCGTGTTGTTGACAACATGGACGCGGTGCTGATCAATGGCACCCAGCTGCTGCTCGGCCAGGTGTATGACCGGGTCGGATTCAACCGGATACCGGACGAGATACTCCGCCATCTGGTCATCGCCCGGGTCTCACAACCGAAGAGCAAGCTTGCCACGGTGGCCTACTTGAAGTCGTATTATGACGAGGACGTCGACCTCAACCAGATTTACCGTTACATGGACAAGCTTTACAACACGCAGAAGGAAATGGTGCAGCAAATCAGCGTGGAGCACACCCGGGAAATTCTTGGTGGCAAAATCGGGTTGATGTTCTACGATGTGTCCACGCTCTACTTTGAAACCTCCAAGACGGACGTGTTGCGTGAGCCGGGGTTCTCGAAGGACGGCAAGACCAAGGAGTCGCAGGTGGTTCTCGGCCTCTTGGTGAGCAAAGACGGCTATCCACTTTCCTACTCACTTTACAATGGGACGCAGTACGAGGGATACACCATAGTTCCGATGATTGACGACTTCAAGCAGCGTTTCAACCTCGGTGAGGACTTCGTCGTGGTGGCCGACTCCGGGTTGATGAACGCAGACAATCTGAGGTTGCTGCGGGATGCCAAGTACAAATATGTGATAGGTGCGAGGATAAAGAGTGAGAAAGAGGG
Source organism: uncultured Prevotellaceae bacterium (assembly GCA_902766505.1). Classification (GTDB taxonomy): domain Bacteria; phylum Bacteroidota; class Bacteroidia; order Bacteroidales; family Bacteroidaceae; genus Prevotella. Next base: position 1,009 of record CACXDY010000400.1, on the reverse strand, counting down.
CGTCAAGGAGGAAATTCTCAGCTGGGAGAAGAAGAGCGGCGATTTCTATGAGTACAAACGTGAAAACGGCGAGAGACTCATCGTAGGTTACTCTGAGGCGAGAGCGAAGAAGGACGCTTACAACAGGAGCCGGGGAGTGGAGAGGCTACGCAAGGCGTATGGTAGTGGAAGACTGACCAAGGACCAAGTGAACAAACGCGGCTACAACAAGTTTCTTGAAATCAGCAAGGACGTGCAGGTGTTCATCAGTGCCGAGAAAATAGCGGAGGACGAGAAGTGGGATGGCTTGAAGGGTTATGTGACGAACACCAAGCTTGCTGCCGACGAGGTCGTTGCCCAATATCACGGACTCTGGGTTGTCGAACGGGCATTTCGGGTCTCAAAGGGAACGCTTGAAATGCGTCCAATGTTCCACTTCACGGAAAGGAGGATAGAGGCGCATGTCTGCATCTGCTTCGTGGCATACAAGGTGTATAAGGAACTGGAACGCATCATAGCCTCAACTGGAATAGAAATGAGTGTGGACAAGGTGCTTGACATAGCTAGGACAGTCACCACCATAAGAGTAAATATGCCGCACAACCATGAGTTCTACACCAAGACGCTCTTCCTTTCTGAGCAGCAAAAAGCTATCAAACCGCTGTTTGACTTAGCTAACTTTGAGGAGGATTGAGAGTGGGTGGCGCATAGACGAAGTCAGGAATAAGAAGACCAAGAGCTTATCCTTGCGCTTTCTTCTGACGTCTTCTCACGAGGAGCCCGATGATGGCAAGGGCTGCCACTACTCCTGCTCCCACAAAGACAGGCGTCATGCCACCGCCATCCTCACCATCGAGCATGGCGGCGATGTTGCCACCGGCCTTTTCCTCCTTTTCAGGACCGGCAGCATCCTTTTTCTCCAACATATCCAAGACAGCAGCACCGTCGGTGTTCTTAAGCACGGGTTCCGGCTCGGCATATTCCACCTCGTAGATGTTGACCGCATTTCCACTGGTCCCGGCAGTTCCTC
>CACXDY010000399.1 GCA_902766505.1 uncultured Prevotellaceae bacterium | reverse complement strand
CCCAACGGATGTGGAAAATTAGCCCTTGCATTGGCCTTCGCCTCCTATCTTCTGTGTTCCAACCGTCATGATGGCGATAGTTGTGGCTCTTGTCCACAATGTTCCATGTCGGGCAAATGGGCGCATCCCGACCTGCATTTCTCCTTTCCAGTCATTAAGCCTAAAAACGCCTCTGCCGAATACAAACCTGTCAGCGATGATTTCCTTAACGAATGGCGTGATATTTTGGCGGGAGGACCCTATTTTTCCATTGAGCAGTGGTTGGATAGATTGGGGACGGAGAGCCAACAGGCTATTATGACCGTGAAAGAGGCTGACAACTTGACGCATAAGTTGTCTTTGCGCTCCAGTCAGGGTGGATACAAAGTGTCGGTCATATGGCTGCCTGAACGTATGAGAGAGGACACTGCCAATAAATTGCTGAAACTCATAGAGGAACCACCCAGCCAAACCGTCTTTTTGCTCGTCAGCGAGCAGCCCGACCTGTTGCTCGAGACCATCAGAAGCCGTACGCAATCATTTGCCATGCGGCGGATAGAAACCGGGGATATCAAGAACGCTTTGGTGAGTCAACGTGGAATAGACCCTGAGGCGGCTGTCAGAATTGCCCGTGTCAGTGGGGGAAATTGGCTCCAGGCTATAGATGCACTCGATGCAGAGAGCGAGAACAAGCAATTCCTTGCCGATTTCATGCAGATGACTCGTCTGGCTTTTGGACGCAAATTGCCGGAAATGTTGAAATGGACAGCCGATACGTCCAAATATGGCCGTGAAAAGCAACGCCGCATGTTGACATTTTTCCTTCGAATGTTCAGGGAAAGTTTCATGTACAATTTTCACATATCCGACATCTCCTATATGACCGTAGAGGAGGAGAATTTCGTGAAACGCTTTGCGCCATTTGTCAATGAAAACAATATTCTGGCACTGAGTGAACTGATGTCTAAAGGCATCACGGATATCGGGCGGAATACCAATGCACGCATGGTGTTGTTCGACATCATCTTGCAGACTACTGCATTGTTGAGGAGAAATGCCTGAGCAAAGGCACTATAAGATAATCATCCCTAATATAGATTATATACGATAATGGATATAAAGAATTTAAAATACCAGATAAGCACCGAATGCGACAGAGGACTTTGTCGAAGAGGTGTCGGACGACAGGACAAACAGCTCAACACTTATGATTGGTTGGCTGATGTCCCGGGAAATGCAGAAAGCACCGATTTGGTGGAAGTGCAGTTTAAGAATACCAGAAAAGGTTATTATCATAATGTGAACAATCTGGAACTGCAGAAAGGCGATATCGTTGCAGTGGAAGCCAATCCCGGTCACGATATAGGGGTAGTGACTCTCACTGGAGAATTGGTGAAATTGCAATTGAAGAAGGCCAATCTCAAGTCAGCTGATGATATCAGGAGAGTCTACCGCCATGCAAAGCCTGTTGATATCGAAAAATATGAAGAGGCAAAATCCCGTGAGCATGCCACAATGATACAAAGCCGGCAGATAGCTAAGGATTTGGGACTCGACATGAAAATCGGTGACGTGGAGTATCAAGGTGACGGCAACAAGGCTATCTTCTATTACATCGCAGACGAACGGGTGGACTTCAGACAACTGATTAAGGTGCTTGCCGATGCTTTCCATGTGCGTATAGAAATGAAACAAATCGGTGCACGTCAGGAGGCTGGCCGTATAGGCGGAACGGGGCCTTGTGGCAGAGAACTGTGCTGTGCTACATGGATGAAGAATTTTGTCAGTGTCAGCACCAATGCCGCCAGGTTCCAGGATATCTCACTGAATCCCCAGAAATTGGCCGGTATGTGCGCCAAACTGAAATGTTGCCTGAATTATGAGGTGGACGATTATATGGAGGCTAACAAGAAATTGCCTTCAAGGGATATCGTACTCCAAACACAGGACGCTGATTATTATTTCTTCAAGGCAGATATTCTCGCAGGACTCGTCACTTATTCCACCGACAAGCGCATGGCTGCCAACCTGGAGACCATCACTGCCGCCAGGGCAAAGGAAATCATTGAACTCAACAAAGAGGGTGAAAAACCGCTGTCGCTGTTGGAAGATGGGCAGGTGAAAGTCGATGGTGCACCGAAAGATTTGCTGGAAGACGACATCACACGCTTTGACAAGAGCAAGAAAAAGAAGAAAAAGCGTAAACCGCGTCCGGAAAAGGTGGATAATCTGAATGGTTCTGACAAACAAGAGAAAACTGACAAGCCTGAAAAGTCTGACAAGCTGGAGAAATCAGAGAAAGCTGAAAAGTCTGATAAGCCTGAGAAGTCTGACAGACCTCGTCGGCCCCAGCGCAAGAATAAGATGCCAAAAGACCAGAAGGGAGCTCCTGAAGGCAAAGGCCAATAACACCTGTGTGGCTTCTTATGAGTAAGCATCGTCATAGCCAGATTATTTCTATCGCCGTAGCTTTCTTGGCTACGGCACTTTTCGCATCGTGTTTTCCCGATACGGTGTTTTATCAATATCATTCTACAAGTTTGAAAGGATGGGACAGGGTGGACAAACTGGAATTCTCGGTGCCGGTAGTCAACAATTCCGGTTATTACCTCGAGGAAATTGGTGTCCGTACTGATGGCAGGTATCCTTTCCGCACCTTGTCTTTGGTTGTCGACCAGACCGTGGTGGCTACCGCCGGTCATAGAATCGTCCCTCAACGGAGTGATACGTTGGAACTGGAAATTTATGATGATTCAGGAAAGCCGTTGGGAGATGGTGTCAGTATCAAGCAGCATGTGGTGCCTTTCAGAAATATCCAGTTGGAAACAGGCGATTCTATCTTTGTGAGCATTCACCATAATATGCGGCGGGCATCACTGGAGGGTGTTGCCGGTATTGGTTTGAAAGTGACGGAATACTAATTTCTGATTAAGTTGCGGCTGGCATCTATCCTCAGGAAAATGAAAAGCAGGATAGTGAATCCCCACAGCGAACTGCCTCCATAACTGAAGAAGGGTAGGGGGATGCCAATGACAGGCATGAGCCCCAGCACCATTCCTACATTGATGAATACGTGGAAAAGGAAGATGCTGAGCACGCAGTAGCCATATACCCTTCCAAACTTGAAGGGTTGTCGTTCAGATAGTTTGATAAGTCTCAAAATCAGTGCGAGAAACAGCACCAAAACACCTGCAGACCCTAAAAATCCTTCTTCTTCGCCCACCGTACAGAAAATGAAGTCGGTGTCCTGTTCGGGCACAAATTTCAGCTTTGTCTGCGTACCATTAAGAAATCCCTTCCCCTTTAGGCCACCCGATCCGATGGCTATCTCACTCTGATGCACATTGTAGCCAGCTCCAGAATTGTCGTCCTCCAGTCCCAACAACACATTGATGCGCTCACGTTGGTAATCTTGGATGACATTGTTGAGCACGATGCTTGCTGAATAGAAGAAGATGATAGAGCCTAAAGCAAAAAGTGCTATGTAAAGGTAGCTGCCACCACGCGAGCTCAATCCCTGATACATCAGATAGCCGATGAGTGCCGCACAGGCAAACAATTGTACCCACACGATGTCGAAAGGTATCACATATTCAGAAAACAAGAGGAAAACGAGGGTTATTCCAATGGTAAATCCTCCCAGTTGCATCGCTTTCCGCTTATCGTGGCAGTAGACATACACCATGCCGGCCGAAAACAGTTGGATGAGCAGCAGCACGATGAATTTGCCTGTAGAGGTCGGGGTGTCCCATAACATCACTTGCTCATAACGGATACCGATGACAAAATACATGACCATCGCTACTCCTGTGAAGAGGATGCTCCCCGGCATACCTTCACGGTAGAACATTAGGAAAAATGAGAGGTAAACGAGGGCAGAGCCGGTCTCATTCTGAAGCACAATGCACATCATGGGCAGTAGTACTATGGCGCATGAGATGAGAAAGTCGCGCAGACGGCGGATATTATAGCCATAGGTGGTCATGAATTTGCTGATAGCCAAGGCTGTGGCAAATTTGGCAAATTCAGCGGGTTGTACTTGCAATCCCCCAATTCTGATCCATGACCGTGAACCCTTGATGCTCACAGGATTGAATATGGTGAGAAACAGCAGGGCAACCATCAACCCGAACAAGACATAGGCAAACGTGTCATAGTAACGGTCGTCGAGCATGAGAATGACAAACCCCAGACATATCGAAGTGCCTATCCATACCAGCTGCATGCCGGAACGGGTGGAAAGACTCAATATGTTGGGCTCGCTGAATGAGTAGCTGGCACCACATACACTCATCCACCCGAAAGCCAGGAGGGCGATGTAGATAGCCATCGTCCACCAGTCGAGCGAGCGGAGTACTCCGGGTTGTCTATCTGTCTTTTGTGCCATATCTCAAATGTTGACTTTGTATTCTTGCTGCTTGTCGCTGTGAGCCTTCCGACAGTTCGCCCTTGATATATTGCTCCATCATCAGTGAGCCGATAGGTACACCGAATGTGGCGCCGTAGCCGCCGTTCTCCACATATACGCTGATGGCTATCTTGGGCTCGTTCATAGGGGCGAATCCCATGAAAACGGAGTGGTCGGCACCACGGTTCTGGGCAGTTCCAGTCTTGCCGCATACTTCATAGTCGCGGCGGTTGGCATGACGGCAAGTACCTCCTGTCACAGCCCTGCGCATACCTCTAACCACCAGGTCATAGGCCTGTCTTGATGCTTTCGTGTATTTTTTCTGTGTATACAGCGTGTCGAGCGATTCTCCTTCTATCTCTTTCACTACATGGGGAGTGATATACCATCCGCGGTTGGCGATGGTAGCTCCTAAGTTGGCTATCTGCAGGGGTGTCAAGGTCACCTCTCCCTGACCGATGGAGATGCTGATGACACCCACGGCATTCCAGTTGTTCTTGAAAGCCTTGTCGTAGTACGACGAATTGGGTATCATGCCTCTTTTCTCACCCGGAAGGTCGATGCCAAGCTTATAGCCGAATCCCATGCTCACCATGTAGTCGCGCCAAGTATCCATGGCATTTTGGAGCGTGCCGTATTTGTCTTTCTTGTTGAGCATGTAATATAAGCCCCAGCAGAAGAAACCATTGCACGAGGTGCCGATGGCGGGAATGAGGTTGAGAGGGGATGGATGGCCGTGGCATCCCACTTTCCGGCCTTTGGTGATAAAACCGCCGTGGCAGGGATATCGGGTGGTGGAGTCGATAATCTCCTCAGTGAGGAACGTCAGTGCCTGGCTTGTCTTGAAGGTAGAGCCCGGAGGGTATTGTCCCATGATGGCACGGTTGAGAAGAGGCTTCATGGGGTCCTTGGAAAGCATTTGATGGTTCTTACCCCGTTGGCGGCCAATCATCATTCTCGGGTTGTAGCTTGGAGAGGAAACGAGGCAGAGCACTTCTCCTGTTGAAGGTTCAATGGCGACGATACTGCCAAGCTTTCCTTCCAACAGCCGTTCGCCGAGCCGTTGGAGTTCTATATCGATGCCCAGGGTCAGTGCCTTCCCTGGTACCGGCTTGGTGTTGAATTTACCGTTCTGATAGCTGCCTTGTATCTGGCCGAGCTTGTCGCGCAGAAGTATTTGCACACCTTTTGTTCCGCGCAGCTCTTTCTCATAGGAGCGTTCCACACCTATCTTGCCGATATAGTCGCCCGGCTGGTAATAGTCATCCTCCTTGATGTCATCGGGCGATACTTCTGCCACATCGCCCAACAGTAGGGCGGCATTTGGGTACTCATATTGCCGGATGCTTCGGCGTTGGATATAGAAACCTGGGAATTTGTAGGCTTTCTCCTGAAACACACTGAATTCCTGGTCGGAGAGCTGGGTCATGAACAGCTGCTGGGTAAAGCTTGAGTAACCAGGGTTTTTCGACCGGTCCTGGATGTCGTGCATTCGCTTGACAAAGTACTCCTTCGTGATGTTCAATGCCTTGCAGAGTTCCAACGTGTCGATACGAGAACGTATCTCGTTGACAATTACCATGATGTCATAGGATGGCTGATTGTAGACCAGAATTTTCCCGTTGCGGTCGGAGATGATGCCCCGCGAGGGGAACTCCACTTTTTTGAGAAATGCGTTGCTGTCAGCATTTTTCTTATAATCATCGCTCAGGATTTGCAGAGTGAACAGACGCACGATGTATATAGCCACTATGGCAATGGCCACACCAGCTATCACATACTGACGCTTGTCAAGTTCATAGTCTTTCATTTCACAATCAAGTCTATCCTCTGTCTCAACCTTGGATGCGGGAAGTTTATTTCCGGGTAGTAAGCCGGTCTACGGCCAAGATGAGCAGGACGGTGAGCAATGTACTACCCACCACACATTCTATCCATTTCAATAAGTTGGGCCAGCTGAGCATTTCAAGCGTGAAGAAAATGATAGAATAGGCCGCTACGGATACAATGGTATAATTGACGAAAGGCTTCAGTCCCAAAGTGTCCGACGAGGGGATGTATTCTTCATCGTTCTCGCGGGTGATGAACAGGTCCAGCAGATAGGGTTGCATCAACCCCGATGCCGTCATTGAGGCAGCGGTGACACCTGGCGTGTTGGCGAAGGTGTCGAGAATGATGCCCATGACGAAGGCTAATACCATGATAGCCCATTTTGCCATGCCCTTTCTCATGGTAACGAGAAAATAGACGTAGAACAACGGGGTGGCACAGCCGAAAAGCTGGCAATGGTTGAACACGAACACCTGCATGGCACACAGCAGGATGAACAACAGTGGAATTCTTGCAAGATCCTTGTTCATAGGCCTACTGTTTTCGTTGTAATCTTAATGAATCCGTGGCTTGTCTGAGCAAGTCAAGTTTCTCTTTCACTTCAGCATCGTCTATCACGCAGACATCGCGCAGATTGCCGAAGTTGGTCGATAGTTTCACCTCCAAACGATATGACAATCCATCATCAGAGTCTTCGGCCTTCGTCACTTTGCCTACCAGGATTCCTGGAGGGAACATGGATGAATAGCCGCTGGTTTCTATCGTGTCGCCTACCTCAAACTGGGCATGGCGGGGGATGTCGTCAACATAGGCCACATCGCTTCTTCCGCCATTCCATCGCAAATATCCAAAATAGCCTCTGCCATGGATGGCACAGCTGATGTTGGATTTGCTGCTGAGAACGGGGATGACCACTGCATAATGCCCTGACACCATATATACAACACCTACAATGCCGTTGCCGCAAGCAACACCCATGTCGGGATGCACCCCGTCATATCGGCCCTTGTCGATAGTGATGAAATTGTCGGCTTTGTTGATGGAGTTGCTGATGACTTTGGCATTGATGAGCCGAAACTGTTTGAGAAACGGCATCTGCCCCCTCTCCACATAGGTGGAGTCATGGCGCTGACGCTCCTCTGTGAGTTGGGCACGCAGCAAGGTCACCTCATGCTCAAGCATCAGATTTCGTTCGGTAAGTTCTTGGTTGACTGCTCCCTGGCCCATGAATGAGCTGAACTTGGAGTCGGCTTCATAAGTAAGGCCTGCCACATAATTAGCAGAGGAGAACCAAACGCTCCCCTGATAGTTGTTATACTGGAACATCAACACGAGGCTTACGACCTCGAGAATGACGAATACAAACCAGTAGTTGTATTTCTTCAGAAATTCCAGCAGGTTGCGCATGGCACTCCTATTATCTCATCAGGAACGAGTAACGGTCAACATTCTTCAGAGCCACACCTGCGCCTTTGGCCACACTGTGAAGTGGGTCCTCTGCGATGTGGAAAGGAATTTGGATTTTGTCGTGCAAACGCTTGTCAAGACCGCGGAGCAATGCGCCGCCACCAGTAAGATAGATACCGTTGTGGACAATATCCGCATAAAGCTCTGGTGGTGTCTTCTCCAAGGCTGAGAGCACGGCATTTTCTATCTTGGCTACCGTCTTGTCGAGACAGTGGGCAATTTCCTGATAGCATACCGGTACCTCCATGGGAAGTGCGGTGATACGGTTAGGACCGTGCACGATATAATCTTCGGGTGCCTCATCGCCCAGGTCTGTAAGGGCTGAACCGACGTGAATCTTGATACGCTCAGCCATGCGCTCACCGACTTTCAAGTTGTGCTGGCGGCTCATATAGTCTTGTATATCTGAGGTCAGGTCGTCACCAGCAATGCGGATAGAGTTGTTCGACACGATACCACCCAGTGAGATGACGGCAATTTCGGTGCTTCCACCACCGATATCGACAATCATGTTGCCCTCGGGTGCCTCTACGTCAATGCCAATACCGATGGCTGCGGCCATCGGCTCGAAAATGAGGTAGACATCGCGGCCGTCTGCATGCTCTGCAGAGTCGCGCACGGCACGAAGCTCCACTTCAGTGGAACCTGACGGCACGCCGATAACCATTTTCAGGGAGGGTGAGAAGAAACGGCTTCCGGTATGCACCATCTTGATCAGACCGCGCATCATTTGTTCACAGGCAGAGAAATCTGCTATCACACCATCGCGCAGAGGGCGGACTGTGCGTATATTGTCGTGTGTCTTCTCATACATCAGTTTGGCTTTCTCGCCTACGGCAATCATCTTGTCTGTCCGGCGGTCAAGTGCCACGACAGAAGGCTCGTCCACCACTATCTTATCATCGCTGATAATGATGGTGTTGGCCGTGCCAAGATCCATTGCTATCTCACGCATGAATGAAAAAAATCCCATTTTTCCTAAGTTTTGAATATATTTCTAATTGATGATAGGGAGACTTTCTATGTCTCTTCCTCTCTTTGTGGTGAATTTTATTGCTCTCCGGCAAACCAATTGTGAATGGCTGTGTCATAATGACTGCTCACACCAAATGCGCGCTCGGCAAACATGCGGCGCTCGGCAAGTGATGTCTTGGCGCCTTTCTGGCGTAAGATGTCTACCAATAAGGCATATTCTGCCTTGCTGGGCACAATCACCACATCTTTGAAATTCTTGGCGGCGGCACGGATGAGTGAGATACCACCTATGTCGATTTTCTCGATGATATCCTGCTCGGAAGCACCACTGGCTACCGTATCTTCAAAAGGATAGAGATCCACCACTACGAGATCAATTTCGGGGATGTCGTATTCTTTCATTTGGGCCAAGTCGCCTTCGTTGTCACGACGGGCAAGAATGCCGCCGAAAACTTTGGGATGGAGGGTCTTCACGCGACCACCAAGGATAGAAGGGTAGGTGGTGATGCTCTCAACGGTCTGGCACTTGTAGCCGAGAGACTCTATGAATTGTTGGGTTCCTCCTGTTGAAAGGAACGTCACACCCTGAGCATGAAGCTCGGCCAGCATTTCCTCCATACCGTCCTTGTGGAAAACAGAAATAAGAGCGGTTTTTATGTTTTTGTCTGCAGTCATAAACTTGTCTTTTGTTTTTGAGAATGCAAAGGTACTAAAATTTGAGTTTAGGAATGGCATGTTTGCAGTACTTTTTTATTTTTTTCCTTGATTATTTGATTTATGTTATTTTTGTGCTAATTTTGCACCATGATTACAAAAATTGCCATTTTCGTATCAGGTAGCGGCAGCAATTGCGAGAACCTGATACGCTATTTTATGGATTCAGACAAAGTGCAGGTTTCATTGGTGGTGAGCAACCGGTCGGACGCATTCGCACTCACTCGTGCTGAGCGTCTTGGAGTGCCTACCAAAGTAGTAGGAAAAGCTGGTCTGGTTAATCCTGATGTCATGTGCCCGCTGTTGGCGGAATATGGTATCGACTTTATTGTCCTGGCAGGTTTCCTTCCTATGGTTCCTGATTATTTGATAGAGCTTTATCCGCGGCGGATTGTCAACATCCACCCTGCATTGTTGCCCAAGCATGGTGGCAAGGGCATGTGGGGGCATCATGTGCATGAAGCTGTGAAGGCAGCAGGTGACACGGAGACGGGCATCACGGTGCATTTTGTCAGTTCGGTTTGTGATGGTGGGGAGATTATAGCCCAACATGCCGTAGCGCTGAACCCTGATGACTCCGTAGATGATATAGCAGCCAAGGAGCATGAGTTGGAGATGCGCTACTTCCCTGAAATTGTGGAACGCGTAGTGCTTGATCTCCAAAATAAAAAATGATGTAAAATGAGCAAGCAGATTCTTCTCATCAATGATGTGGCAGGCTATGGCAAGGTCGCTACGGCTGCCATGTTGCCGATTTTGTCCTATATGGGGCATCCTGTGTATAATTTGCCGACAGCATTGGTGTCGAATACCTTGGATTACGGTAAGTTCAATATTCTCGATACTACCGACTACATCAAGGGGGTTTTCCCTGTGTGGAAAGAGTTGGGCTTCCATTTCGATGCCATATCCACAGGCTTCATAGCATCGGAGCGACAGGCACGTATCGTAGCTGATTATTGTTTGGAACAGGCGGCTTTAGGCACCACCATTTTTGTTGACCCCATCATGGGCGATGAGGGCAAACTTTACAATGGTGTCACATCGTCCACCATCCGGAGTATGAAGGAGATGGTTTCTGTGGCTCATCTGATTTTTCCCAATTATACGGAGGCTTGTTACCTGACAGGTACGGAATACAGTCCTGAGGGTGTTACTCCGAAAGAGGCAGGAGAATTGTTGGATGGGTTGCGTGCATTGGGTGCCAAGTCCGTGATAGTAACGAGCATGGTGGTCGACGGGCAGCATTGTGTTATGGGATACAATCATATGACCACGGAATTTTTCAGACTTGATTACGATGAGATACCCGTCCACTTCCCGGGTACAGGGGATATTTTCTCCGCTGTTCTCATCGGTCATCTGCTTCATGGTGAGACATTGATATCAAGTACGCGTCAAGCCATGGTGGCCGTCGCCCGACTGATTGAGCTCAACAAGGATAATGTCGATAAGAATCGGGGCATTCCTCTCGAGAACTATCTGGACCTGCTCTAAAAATCCGGCTTTTTTGTGAATGTCATCTCCTGACCAGTGTCGGGATGACGGAAAGTGATGCTTTCGGCATGGAGGTATAACCTGTCGGAAGCTTTTCCGTATAGTGTATCACCCTTGATGGGAATTCCCAACCCATCGGGGTGGGCGCAGTGCAGCCTCAGTTGATGGGTACGCCCTGTATGGGGTGTCAGGTGGATATGTATGCGGTCGGCTGTTTCGTAATGGGTAATGGCTTTCTTTCCATGGATTATATCGACCATCTGCCGGGGACGGTCTTCTGGATTGGGACGGAGGGGTAGTTCGATGGTTCCTCGTGAGGGTTTCGTTTCGTCTAAAGGTTGCTCCAGAATGGCAGTGTATGTTTTTCTTACATGGTGATGGCTGAATTGGGCTTGCAGGTTTTGATGGGCCTTTTTGGTTTTGGCCAGCAGCATCAAGCCCGAGGTCGCCATGTCAAGTCGGTGCACGATGATAGGGCCTTCTGCTTCGGGATGCCGTTTGCTCGCCCATGACCAAACCGAACTTGTATCTATCTTTCCCGGTACGGAGAGCATGCCTGCGGGTTTGCTGATGACCAGGAGAGCTGCATCTTCATAGATGATTTCAGGTTGTGCGGTCAATGGCTTCTCATAGGGATTGTCTGCCACTTCGATTCCTTGCAGCATATATTGGAGGATGGGGTGACATTTCCCGCGGCAGGCTGGATAGAATTGAAGATGTTGGCGGATTTCTCCTGCAGGGGATTGGCCCCACCAGAATTCTGCGATGCAGACGGGGGTCAGATGGTGGGTGAAAGCGTAATTCAACAGTTTGGGTGCACAACACTCTCCTGCTCCTGATGGAGGGATGAGGTGGCCGGCTTGACGGAAAATATCTATTAAATTACGTTTCTCTCCATGGGCATTTGTCAGGATGAAATTTTCGAATAACCACTGCTGCAGTTTGTCTGATTCCTCTTTCCGCTTCCGTTTCAGTCGTCCTATCTCTTCCGTGAGGGTTTGGAGAGACTGGCTCAACTCGTTCTCCAGCAAGGCATAGTATTGACGTTTCCTATGGAGTTCGGCTTTCATCCATTGACTTTGGCGTGTGAGTATCTCGTTTTCTTCTTGATGCTCTTCAGGTGAAAGCCATGATTTCCTGAGGTCATCCCGCTTTTGTTTGGCCTCCGACATCTTTGCTTTCCAAGTGGTGATGGCTTGCTCCTTCTCAGTTTGCAGGGCGTGTTGACGTTTTTTGAAAGATGTCATTTTTTCAGACATTTCCAACTTGCAGATTTCCTGGTTGAGACCGACGATTTCTTCTTCCTTGCTTTTGAAATGACCGTCGGGTTTCAGATAATCGAAAAT
>CACXDY010000398.1 GCA_902766505.1 uncultured Prevotellaceae bacterium | reverse complement strand
TGCAGAAAAATATCTGTATGAAGAATCCTTTTAAATACGGCACGATAGTAGAGGACGATTTTTTCACTGATAGAGTCAGCGAATTGAAGGAAATCCATAAGATGCTGGACAGCGAGAACCATCTGATATTAATCAGTCCACGCAGATTTGGCAAGTCGAGTCTTGTGGCCAAAGCTATAAGGGAGTCGGGAAGACCTTCTTTGACACTCAATCTTCAGAATGTCATCAACGTGGAAGATTTTGCTTCCAAAATTCTTCGTGAATTATTCCATCTTAATCCTTTAGAGAGAATAAAACATCTGATGAGCCATTTCAGAATTGTTCCCACAGTCTCGACCAATCCTGTGACCAATGGCATCGATGTGTCCTTTCAGCCCATGATTAATGGAATGGTGGCCTTGGAAGATGCCTTGGCGCTGTTGGAAAAGGTAAGCAAGGAACATACGAGACTTGTTGTCGTATTTGATGAGTTTCAAGAAATCATGAACATACGCAAGGGACTCGACAAACAGTTGCGTTCCATCATGCAAGAGCAACAACATCTGAACTATATCCTTCTTGGAAGCCAGGAGTCGATGATGACAGAGATTTTTGAGAGGAAGAAATCTCCATTCTACCATTTTGGCAAACTGATGCATCTAGATAAAATCCCTTACGACGACTTTAAGAAATACATTTCCTTGCGACTTCCTTTGGATGATGAGAGCCGCCTTAGCGCTGTTGTGGACGAATTGTTGTCTTTCACCAACTTGCACCCCTATTACACCCAACAACTTGCCTCCCAAGTATGGGAATTGATGACTTACGATGGTGTCGTTGACAACGTTGTCAAATTGTCCATTGAACAAATTGTTGATGCCCACGATTTGGATTTTGAGCGTTTATGGCAAAACTTCAACAGGATGGACCGCCAAATCCTGCAAAGGCTGAGCAAGGATGCCAATCCATTTCAGAATCGACAAGTCGCTACCAGCACAACATACAGTGGCCTTAAACGACTGATGAAAATGGGTTATGTGATAAAGTTGAAAAGCTATGAGATAGAAGACCCTTTCTTCAAGAAATGGATCTTAAGGTCAGGAATATGAATTCCATAATAACTATGGCATTGACATACCTCATTCATAGCCGATGTGCTAGGCCTGAACTCACGGAAGATTGGGTAGACAAAAAAATCCCCGTTTATTTTGAAATTCCCTGATACCATCCCCAAAGAAACTCCAACCGTTGGCCAAATACCAACAGCGGCACAATAGTGAGGATGACGCTGGTGAAGGAAAACGGCAGGACATGGCTCGAGGAATGCGGCTACAACCAATATTAGGGGTCACGCGCGACCTGTTCTCCAAACACAATAAAGGTATAGAGGAATATATGGTGGAGTAGTCAACCGGCTACTCAAAGACAAAACGGCACACAGTGTCCACGTAGGCTTCCGGATACAGTTTGATGGACTCTGCGTGCTCTGCGCCATGGGTTATCCATAACCGTTTCTCACCCTGTTTGGCCTCATAAAGGGGATAAACCATCTGTGTGGGAACAAAGGTGTCGGCATCTCCATGTATGAACAGCATGGGAAGTTGGCTCTTTGCCACCTGGCGCAAAGACGAGGCCTCGCCAAAACTCCATCCGTTCAGCAAACGGCTTAGCATACTCGACGTATAAAGCAGAGGGAAAGGTGGCAGGGAAAACTCCTCGGCCAACTGTCCACTCAACTCATCCCATACCGAGGTGTAGCCGCAATCCTCTATGAACCAAATCTTTGAGAAACCCTCAGGCAGTTGCTCGCCAGCCACATTCATCGCAGTGGCGGCTCCCATGGAGACACCATGCAAGATAAGAGAATCGGCCTGGAACTCACTCTTGGCCAACTCCATCCACCTGATTACATCAAAGCGCTCCTTCCAGCCCATCCCAATACGCCGTCCTTCACTCAATCCATGCGCATGAAGGTCAGGCAAAAGGATATGACACCCCAACTGCTGATAGAAAAGTTGGGCATAATGCAACATGGTAATCGAACAGCACCGCCAGCCATGCAACACCATGGCTACACGATGACCACCCGAGGGATGGGTAGCGAGAAGGGCATGATGCCGCTCACCCGAAGGCATAACGAGGAACGTATCGCGCAACGTCTTGGTAGTCAGCATACTATCCAACCACTCCCGCGACTCCGGATGATTGGTAAGGAACTCCTTCTGCCACCGGGCCACATTCTCCCTGTCGGGTTCTGGAGCGAGAGCATAGTCAATCATATAATAAGACGCTCCCATCAAAGCCACCAGCAGCAAAGCTATCAGCCCCAAGCACCCCCTTTTCCAGATTCTCATCTTGCGCATCATAAAACCCAAAGAATTACAAAGCGCAAAATTACTACAAAACCCCACAAAAATCCACATAATCCCCCACAAAAGTCCGCAAAAGCACCGCAAACTAAATATTTTCCCCTTCGGTATCTATATGAATTATTCTGCCATACTTGTCGAAGAGATTGAATTGGGTGTATTCGTCATTTACTGGCCATGCATAT
>CACXDY010000397.1 GCA_902766505.1 uncultured Prevotellaceae bacterium | reverse complement strand
TAGCGCCGCAGTTAGGGCATTTCTTATCTGTTTCTTTTTCAGTTCTTTCTGAATAATATTGATTTTCTTGATGATTGTTGTATTCTGACATAAACGGTAGGTTTTGACAGCATAGTGGTTGCAAAAATAAGGTTTTTATAGAAATATCAAGCAAATCGTGAAAAACGTTCCGTCAAACATTTTTCATCTTCCGATGAACAAATTAACTCACACGAGACCTAAGTTTAGCAACTATTTAAGACAATCTTTATTTTTCATATCAAGCAATTTTTTATATTGATCAAGAAATATTTTATATTGGAATGGAAAAAAATGTATTAAATTTTATTATATATTTGTTTTATTACTATTTTTGAAGCCTCAAAATATTATTCCAGTATAAACACTAAAATAACTATTCAAATGAAGACAGAAACAATAACATTAAAAAAGGCAGTCAAAGCTATGATGTTTGTCATGCTGTTGTGTGTGGCGGGGATGACAAAGGGTGTGAAAGCGCAACCCTTGATCGAATGGGAATTGGAACAGCCCTATTTGTTCTACCTTGTTTATGACGATATCCAAGCAAGGTCCTCATCTATGGTTACTGGTGGAAATCCTATTCGTGATGAACAATTACCTCATATTATACAGGGTATTGGTTGTTGGCATCATGATCCATCTAGCGAGGCACATGATTCTAATTGTCCGTGTGAAGTAACTCAAGGTTGGTTATGTTTAGCCAAAAATGAAATGGAAGGTTTTCAAGTATTCTATCGTGAACAAGATATAAGTCGAAATCTGAAAGTTGAGGTCAGTGATTTTGTTAATGTTGCTACTAATGACACACTTCCACACACCCTTTATTATGAGGAGTTTTTCTATGCAGTTCCTTACGGTGAAGGTGATAATGCTTTTAGCGTCCCCGATTCTTTGGCGGAGGCTTTGGTTCCCTATTCAGGAGAAGTGAAGGTGACTCAACCTGGATTCAATAAAATGTTTTATGTAGAGCTACATTCTAGAAAAGACCAAAGTCCGGGAAACTACATTTCCATGGTTACTTTGTTTGACGGTAACGATACGTTAGCCTCAAAGCTCGTTACGGCAAGGGTTTGGGATTTTGTTTTGCCCGAAAATCATTATGCCGAAGTTGTTATGGGCTTATACAACCGTAATTCAGGTTATAATACAACAAACACTTTTCTGACCTTGAACGGCATTCAAGTGGATGATAACGGTAATGTTGCACCTGAGGATTTGGAAGAGGCAAAGCGGATTTTGAATGGTTATCAGAATTGTCTGCTTGAACATGGTGTGAGCACCTACGAGATTCCGCGTTGGCTGATGGAAGATGATCCAAAAGCGGCAGAGTTGACCATGGCAGACCCGCGTCGTAAGGTGTTTACTGTGCCAGTGCTTTATGATGATTTGGACAATTCTGGTTCTGATTTCAAACCCTCAGCCCAACAAGTGCTTCTGAAATATAAGAATATGGTCTATGACAATCCATTTCTGAAAGATAAAGCTTTTTTCTACCCTTATGATGAGCCAGAAAATGCAACTGATTTCGCCGCCATCGACCAATTCTGTTCAGTTCTTTCTGATTATTGGCCTGGCTATCATGCCACGGTGCCTTTCTATTCTGATTATGCCTCCACCATTGAGCATTTTGAGGGAAAGATTGATATTCTTTGTCCTATTAGGGGCTTTTTTAACCCTGGCGTAGATTTTGCCAATGCTCCAATTGCAGAAGAAAGGCTACAGGATTATATGACCCGACCGCATAAATGGTGGTATCCAGATAATGCAAAGACAGGGGGAGTTGACTTTTTCGTTTATAATACGGCTTCTGTTGGCATAATGCGCCGTATCTTGTTTTGGCAACAATATATGGTTCATGGTCAGGGCTTACTATATTGGAACTGCGCTTTTCTTCCCCAAGATTGGCAAAAAAAACAATTGCCGCCCGAACGGGCTGGAGGAATGGTGCATGGAAACGGAGATGGAATACTGCTTTATCCTGGAACGATGTTTGGACAGGATGCTGCTACCCCCGTAGTTTCATTGCGTCTGAAACAATTGGCCGCTGGTATTGATGATTATGATTATCTCTGCCTTGCTAAGGAGTTTCTGGGTGAAACGATGGTTAACGCTCGTCTTTCGAGTATTTTCTATAGACGAGGACGATATGCAAATTATTTATGTTCCATTATGAGTAAAGAATACGTGAATGAACAAGGAATAGGGGAAGAAGTTTTTATTTCGTATACATGCCATCAAATGCAAATCGACAGAGCTTGGTATATGGGTCAACAATTGAGCCAAGCCAACACCGAACACGATTGGGGCGAGTGGCAAACCGCTGTGCTTCCCGATGCGACGCATAACGGCTTGGAAATTCGTACCTGCTCGCATTGCGGCGCTCAAGAAAGCCGTGAGACAATTGCACAATTCTCCACCCAAGAGATTACACTTGCTGCTGGGTTGAATTGGTTCTCAACTGGCTTAGACATCACTTTAGGGCAACTTGAGACAGTTCTTACGGAGGCTTTGCCAGATGCCACTTCCATCACAATCAAGTCTCAGACACAAAGCACTTCCTATAACGGCACCACATGGAGGGGGACATTGAACACAATTTACGTATCGCTGATGTACGAAATCTATGTCCCAGAATCATGTACAATCACGTTGACAGGTCTGCCAATCAATCCGAGCGAGCATCCCATTACCATCGTTGCCAATGGGATAACCAGGATAGGATTCCCATTCAGCGAAAGCATAACTCTTGAAGAGGCATTCGGTACAATCCCAATCGATGGTGACGTTATCAAATCCAAAGAGGGCAGCGCAACTTATAATGGTATCCAATGGAGGGGTACATTCAACCTCCTAGAGCCAGGACAAGGCTACATGTACAAGTCTAATGACCAGGTTGATAGGATTTTTTCTTACCCGATAAACAGGAAATAGAGCAGATTTCCTTTTGGGAATAGTTTGTATTCCTAAACCATAAAGCGGCGGCTTGTAGGGCTAACGATTTGTAAGCTCGACAGGTCGCCGCCTTTTTAGCCCAATATTGAAAACCATTCTTTGGAGAATTGTTAGAAATGCAGATAACAACCCATTTTTTTTTTTTTTTTT
>CACXDY010000396.1 GCA_902766505.1 uncultured Prevotellaceae bacterium | reverse complement strand
CTGCGAGGGAGGAATTTTATGGCGGGGCCACCAATACCGTGAACTCTTGTTCTCGCCGAAGTCGCAAGATGCGTCGTTCTCGCTGCACGATGTCACCATAGGTGTGAACTTCCATTGGGAGAGACAGGAGATGCAGACCTTCCAGGGAGCCTTGAAACTGGTGGTTGAGGCCGACAAGATTTGTGCCATCAATGTCATTGCCGTGGAGGATTACCTCACTAGTGTTATCTCAAGTGAGATGAAAGCGACAGCAGGATTGGAATTGTTGAAGGCTCATGCCGTCATCTCGCGAAGCTGGCTGCTTGCGCAGATGGAGCGCAGAAAGAAAATCAGCGGCTCGGGCGACAGCTTCTTCTCCTTCGTGAAGAAAGAGGATGAGATGATTAGATGGTATGACAGAGAGGACCACACCATCTTCGATGTCTGTGCAGATGACCATTGCCAGCGCTACCAGGGCATTACCCGTGCGGTGGGCAAAATGGCTGCCGAGGCGGTGAAGGCCACCCGGGGTCAGGTGCTCATGTCGGAAGGTGAGCTTTGTGACGCAAGGTTCAGCAAGTGTTGCGGAGGCGTTTCCGAAGAGTTCCAATACTGTTGGGACAATATCCCCAAATCTTATCTGAGAGCGGTGAGAGACAGCGGAGAACTTCCGCTGCCTGACCTCAGGGTGGAACAGAATGCACGGAAATGGATTCTTTCTTCTCCTCAGGCATACTGCAACACGCACGACCAATCTATTCTGTCACAAGTGCTCAATGACTATGACACGGAGACGGCTGATTTCTACAGATGGACTGTGAAATTAAGTCAGAAACAGTTGTCGGAGTTGTTGGCAGAAAAGACCAAAATAGATTTTGGTGCCGTCAAAGCTCTCGAACCATTGGAGAGGGGGAGGAGCGGAAGAATCTCACGGCTACGTATCGTGGGTACCCAAAAGACCATGATTATCGGAAAAGAATTGGAAATCCGCAGGGCTCTCAGTCCTTCGCATCTATTGAGTTCCGCCTTTGTCGTGGAAACGGAGGGTGATCCATCGTTACCCGACAACTTCATCCTTCATGGCGCAGGATGGGGGCATGGTGTCGGTCTCTGCCAAATTGGGGCGGCCATGATGGGGCATCAGGGTAAAAAATACGATGAGATATTGCTCCATTACTATCTGAATACAGAAATAGCAAGACTTTACAAATAATGAAAACGAAAAACAGAAATCCTTGGGCTTGGATTCCTACGCTTTATCTGGCGGAGGGATTACCCAATGTGCTTGTTACCGCAGTTGCTGCGGTGATGTATATGCAATTAGGAATGAGCGACACCGAAATAGGCCTGTATACAGCATGGTTTGGACTGCCCTGGGTCATCAAGCCTCTATGGAGTCCTTTCGTGGATTTATACAAGACAAAACGTTGGTGGGTGCTGACCATGCAGATTCTGCTGGGCTCCGCTCTTGCCGGAGTGGCTTTCACGCTCAACACCGATTGGTGGTTCAAGGGTACCATGTTCTTCTTCTTCCTCATGGCGTTCTCAAGCGCCACACATGACATCGCAGCTGATGGCTATTACATGCTGGCGCTCGATGACCATAACCAGACTTGGTTTGTGGGTATCAGAAACACATTCTACCGACTGGCGGTCATCTTGGGAAATGGAGTGCTGGTTCCCGTGGCGGGAGTCCTCACCTTATGGACTGGCAAGGGTGAGGCTTTCTCCTGGAGTCTGGTGTTCTATGGACTCGCTGCACTCTTCCTTGCCTTGTTTGCCTACCATAAATGGATGATGCCTCATTCCAGCGAGGACAAAAGACGTGATGCCTCGGCGAGTGAGGTGGTCAAGGGAATCGGCAAGATGTTTAAGACGTTCTTTACCAAGATGCCGGTGAAACTGACGGTTTTCGCCATGCTGTTTTTCCTGTTTTACAGGTTGCCTGAGGCCTTGCTGAACACCATGACGAAAACAGTTTTATTGAGACCCAACGACGAAGGTGGCTTGGGATTGTCGGCCATCGATTATGGTATCGCCAGCGGAACGGTGGGAATGATTGGACTCACCCTCGGCGGTATTCTCGGTGGTATTCTCGCAGGGCGTGATGGTATGAAGAAATGGCTGTGGCCGATGGTATGGGCTATCTCCCTTCCAGATATTGTCTATGTATGGCTGAGCTATACCATGAACAGCAACTTGCTGGTGGTGAGCATCTGCCTCTTTGTGGAGCAGTTTGGTTACGGATTGGGATTTACGGCGCTTACATTGTATATGCTGTATTATTGCAAAGGGGAGTTCAAAACTTCTCATTATGCCATCTGTACGGGTATTACTTATTTGGGACTGATGTTGCCGGGCATGGTGTCTGGTTTTCTGAAGGATGCTATGGGCTACAGGTCGTTCTTCTGTATGGTGATGGTGCTGTGTCTGGTGACTTTCGCCGTGACAGCCTTTATCAAGGTTGACCCTGAGTTCGGAAAGAAAAAGTGAAACTATGGGAGTACACAAGACCCCTTCCATGACTAATATAATAAGGAGAAGGCGCTCGCTCGCTGCCGCCTTGCTGAGTGTGGCGGCAGGGATGATGATTGCCGCACTGATGTTTGTGGCCATGCTGATGCTCAAACAAATGGGGGCATCCAATACATGGGCTGCAGGCTTTACCAGTCTCTTGCTTATCCCCATAGCCTTGCGTGGTGTGCTGAGACCCTTGATGGAGGCTACAGGTCAGAGCAAATGGTGGTCAGTATGTGCACAGGGTGTCTTCGCTTTCTCTCTTGCAGGGGTGGCCTCCTCTCTTTCTCCCCGTTTCGAATCTATGACGGTGACGGGATGGCTGGTGTTGGCTGCCGTGGCATTAGCTGTACATATCGTAGCCTCGGGAAAAATCTGCGGGAGTCAGTTGCGGCTGCGGCTGAGTGTCATGGTCGTTTTGGCGGCCATGTTGCCGACTTTGGGCGTGGCAATGATGCTGGCTGGCGATTTGCAGGTGGTTACCCGTGACTTGGGTAGTTCATGGTCGACAGCCATGAAGGTGCTGGCTGTCATGCTGGCTGCCGTGGCTATAGTGGCTGCGTTGTCGATACCTCAGGAAAAGGTAATCTCAAGGCTTTCATTTATTCAGGCTTGGCAAGAACAGACTCTCGCCATCAGGCAATGGTGGAGAAGAGGGGGACAATGGTTGATGGGAATACTTGTGGTGTTCTTGTCGCTCCATGAATGGATGCTGTGGAGGGGAGTGACCTTGTTCCTCAATGATCTTGGGAGTATCGGAGGATTGTCTCTCGGACCACAGGAGGTGGGCTTCGCACAGGGTACGGTGGGCACCTTGATGCTCATGGTGGGTGTGATGGCCGGTATGGCCTTGGTGGAACGAGGCAGATGGGGCCGATGGCTTTGGCCGATGCTTTTGGCTTTGACGCTGCCTGATGCCCTCATGCTATATTTAGCCTATAGAATGCCTTCAGACATCCTTCCTGTCTGTCTTTGTGTGGGGTTGGAAAGCCTGTTCGCCGGTTTTGGCATGGCCGGACTCCTCGCCTACTTTTTTGGTTATGGAAAGGGTAGGGGCATGGAGGTTCATGGCAGTGTGTGTGTCACGCTGATAGTGGTATCGGCCTGTATAGCTGGGGTGCTTACAGGATTCATGCAGGACTATTTCGGATTCCGCCGTTTCTTCTTATTGGTATTGTTGCTGGCGCTGTTTGCCTTATTGTTGGCGCTGTTTGCGTGGGTTCAGTCGCGGAAACGGCGTGTGATGTCCGCATAGTCATCGATACGGCGGTCGCGGAGGAAAGGCCACCAACGCCGTACTTGCTCACTGCGGTTGAGGTCGATGTTGATGACGAGTGATTCCTCTTCTTCTTCGCTGGCACGGTAGAGTAATTCCCCCTGTGGACCAGCGACAAAACTACTTCCCCAAAACTGGATGCCTCGGGTTTGGCCGGATGGGTCTGGCTCATGGCCGACACGGTTGACGGTAATCACCGGTAAACCGTTGGCGACGGCATGGCCTCGCTGAACGGTTGTCCATGCCTCTCGCTGACGCTGCTGCTCCTCGGGCATGTCACTGCTCTCATAGCCGAT
>CACXDY010000395.1 GCA_902766505.1 uncultured Prevotellaceae bacterium | reverse complement strand
GAGATTACAAATCACGTGCTCTGGCCAACTGAGCTAAAGAGGCGAATCTTTGCAGCCCTCGGACTTACTCCTAAAAGGACGTGTCGTAAAGCGGCTGCAAAGATAGTTATAATTTTTCAACCGCCAAAACTTTTGCGGTTTTTTTTTATCTGTTGCGCAGTTTTTCTTTGAATTTCGTCAACTGAACCTTCATTGAGTCAACACATTGGTCAACGCCTTCCTCAAAGGTATCGCATGTTTTCTCCACAAACAGCGTTTGTCCCGGCACAGCGACGGTCATACTGGTCTCCTTATTGAGAGCGGTAGCTGGTTTGACCACTTTCAGCTGGACCTCCACTGACTGTATGTCCTCAAATGATTTTTGTAGTTTTTCTGCTTTTTTCTGGATAAAAGCCTCGAGTTTCTCGGTAGCATCGAAATGAATCGATTGAATTTTGATTTCCATAGTTACCTCCTGTTTTTAAAGGTTAAGCCCTTGGATGGGCACTGTTATATACTCGCTTCAACTGTTCGAAAGTGGCATGGGTGTAGACCTCGGTGGTAGTGAGGCTTTCATGCCCGAGCAGTTTCCTTACACTTTCCAATCCCGCATCATGGTTGAGCATCGCCGTGGCAAAGGAATGTCTGAGTACGTGGGGAGAGCGTTTCTTGAGGGTCGTCACCGTAGCGAGTGCCTTCTGCACCTCGTACCTCACCTGGTTGCGGTTCATGCGTTTGCCCTTGCCCGTCACGAAGAGTGCCGGTTCCTCCCGTTGCACCTCCTCGTCACGCCTGATGATGAATTCCCGAATTGCCTGGCGCAACTCCTCCCCAAAGGGAATGATGCGCTGTTTGTTGCCTTTTCCTGTCACCCGCAGCTCACCTGTTTCCAGGTTGACCATTGCATCATCAAGTGAGATGAGTTCTGAGAGACGCAGTCCTGTTGTATATAGTACAAGAAGTATCGTGTATGCGCGTACCTCTTTATATGTGTCTCCCCATCTTTCCTCAGAGAGCAGCTCGTCCATCTCCTTTTCCCTGACGAATTGCGGCAGCGGCCGTTTCTTCCTTGGTCCCTCCACACCCCTTGCGGGATTCGACGTGAGTTGTCCTGTCCGCATGGCGTATCGGTAAAACGAACGAAGGGAGCTAAGACGGCGGTTGATCGACGTGGCACTATTGCCTCTGTCCATCATACACTCCACCCAGCCCCTTACGATATCAGGGTCGACATCCGACCACGAAAGACTGTCATCAAGACTATGGAAATACGACTGGAAGTCTTGCAGATCCTTGCCGTAGTTTTCTGCTGTGAGCTCAGAGTAGTTTCGCTCATAGCGCAGATACTCCAAAAAAGCGTCTATCATGACAATCGTTGCTAAAGGATTTCGGCAACGAATTTAAGGAATATAATCCAAACTACCAAATTTTCGCGAGGTTTTTTATTCCTCGGCGTCTCTCAGCTTTTGTACATAGATAGCCTTCTCCATCTTGAGTCTCTTCAAAACAGAGGGCTTTGTGAACTGCTGACGAGCGCGTAGTTCCTTCACCACACCTGTTTTTTCGAATTTCCTTTTGAATTTCTTCAAAGCTCTCTCGATGTTCTCGCCATCTTTAACTGGTACAATAATCATGCTTTTTTTCTTGATTTTATTTGTTAAACTTATTGGTAATCTGAGGTCTTTTTAAAGACGTGGGTGCAAAATTACATCTAATTTTGATAAGTTGCAAATAATTAGCCAATTTTTCGACATTTTTTTTCAATTTCAGGGTGATTTCACACCTTTCTCGTGGCATTTTTCAGCCATTCCAACTCCTCTCCTTCAAGATGTGGCGCTATTCGGTCGCATACCATTTTATGGTAGGAATTGAGCCAATCCTTCTCCTCCTCGTCGAGCAGGGAGAAGTCGACGGGCGCAAGGTCGATGGGACACAGCGTGAGTGGTTCGAACTGTAGGAACCGTCCGAACTGATTTTCCATATAAGGAGTGATGAGCAACGTATTTTCTATTCTTACGCCAAAATCCCCTTCCACATAGATTCCAGGCTCATCGGTGACGGTCATTCCGGCATGCAGCGGTGCAGGTTTCCATTCCATGCGAATCTGGTGGGGTCCCTCGTGTACATTAAGGTAAGAGCCTACACCATGACCGGTGCCATGCAGGAAGTTCAGACCTTCTTTCCACAGAGGACTGCGTGCGACGGCATCCAGTTGGGAACCGCAGGCGCCATCCGGGAATTTCAGCAGCTGCAGTCTTATATGCCCTTTGAGAACCAGCGTATAAACCCTGCGCTGCCGCTCGCTGACGGGTCCGAGCGCTATTGTCCGGGTGATGTCCGTCGTTCCATCGAGATACTGGGCGCCCGAATCAAGCAGCAGCAGTCCCTTTTGCTGCAGGGGGATATCGGTGGCTTCAGTGGCCTCATAATGCACGATGGCCCCATGGTATCCGTATCCGGCTATCGTATCAAAGGATATTCCGCGGAAGAGGTCCTGCTCTGCCCTCAAACCCGTCAGTTTTCTGTCGATGGAGATTTCTGTCTCCCGTCCCCCCGGCATGGTTTTCTCCAACCAGCACAGGAATTTCACCATGGCCACGCCGTCACGTTCCATGGCACGACGGTATCCCGCTATCTCCACCTCGTTTTTCACTGATTTCATGGTTGGGATGGGTGATGTCTTGGCCACCACCTGACAACGGGTGGCATGGTATAAGGTATAGTTGACGACATTCGGGTCCATCAGCAACCGGCAATGGCTCATCATCCTCAGCCGGTAGGCCACATGGTCATACCCCTCCACTTCCACATCGAAGCCATGCAGATAATCCTCTACCGTGCTGTCTACCTTCTTCTGGTTGGTAAACAACACTGCGCCCTGACTGTCGATAAGCAGGTAAGCCACAAACACCGGGTTGCAGTGCACGTCGCTGCCACGCAGATTGAGCGTCCATGCGATGTCGTCAAGAGATGTCACAAGCATGGCATCTGCCCCCGACTGCTTCATAGCCTGACGGATGCGCAGCAATTTGCTGTCTGTTCCCTCACCGGCATATTCCAGTGGATGAATCACGATGGGATTTTCGGGCAATGGCGGACGGTCGGTCCAGATAGCATCCAGCGGGTCTGTATCGGTGACGAGGGTGAAATCCCCCTTCTCCCTCAGTTCTGCCTCGAGTCCGACCGCATCGTTTGCCGTCAGCACCATACCGTCGACGCACACCCGGCCACCTATTTTGAGCGTGTCGCCAATCCACTCTGCGATAGAAGGAGTCCCTTCCAGCCGTTCTTTCATCAACACGTAGCCTGAGCCGGCCAACTGTTCGGAGGCGGCTATGAAATATCGGGAGTCTGTCCAGAGAGCGGCCTCCTGCAAGGTCACCACCGCCGTACCTGCCGAGCCGTCGAAACCGGAAATCCATTCGCGTCCCTTCCAATGGTCCGGGACATATTCACCATTATGGGGGTCTGTACTGGGGAAGATGCACGCATCAACCTTTTCCTCAAGCATCCATGCGCGCAGGGCTTCGAGGCGCTGTGTTACAACATTCTCTTTCATTTATGTTTGTTTTTTTAGTTATTGACGTGGTGTGCGCACGACCGTTTTCCGGCCGTCGATGATATAAAGTCCCGGCGTTGTAATCCGACTTATCCGATGGCCTTGAAGCGTATAGATACCTTGCCGGACGGGTTGTTCACTTACGGCGATTTCCGTCACACCATCCCCCGAGGCACCATCCAGAATTTCCACCATCGTGAGCCTGAAGTGGTCGGCCTTATACCATTTCCCCGGTTTCACACCTATAAGCAGTTCACCGGTCGTACCATCGGCAGCTGCATCCACCTTGATGCTGTCGACAACCGCCTGCCGGAAATAATGACGCCCAAAATCATGAGCCGCCACCTCCGTCGACCTGTCACCGGCAAACAAGGTGATGGTATTGCCCTCATCCGAGGCCAGCATGGCCGAGAGACGGTATGTACCCGGTTTGAGACCTGTCAGCAACTGAGAGATTCCCACGCCGAGGGTGTCACGTCCTGTTGTCTCGTCGACATAGACATAACTGTTGTTGAGCACATAGCCGCCATCGGCTCCCACAGTCTTGTAATTGTAAGAGGAATTGGCATAAACCCTTGCCGCCTGGGATGCGGAGATAGCGCTGTTGAGGGGTTGGGTCAATGTCCATCCCGTCGTACTCTTCATCTCAAACGACGGATTTCGGATGACCGAGGACACGTCCACTTCGGCATTCCCCAGGAAGACCACATTTCTGCTGTACTCATTGCCCTTCTCTGCCAGTTGCCCGGCGTAATTTCTGATTTTGACAGAGGTATCGAGTCCGTTCTCCTCACGGTGAGTGAACAAATGCTCTGCCTCCAAGATGGCGGCGAGATAGTTCTCATACATCTCCTCCGTCACCATGTCATGGTATTTTCTGAGCGTGCGGCGGGCATCACTTATCGTGCCGGCCAGTTCCTGATAGGCAGGGTCGGTCATCGGATTGGAATTGGCCGTGAATGTCCTTGTCACATCCTCGGCGAGGAAATAGCCGCTGAAAGGAGCCACCACTGTGCTGTCGGCCATGAAGACAAAATATTGTTCGTCAGCATCATTCACGGTCATGGCACCCGCGGGAGCCACAACGGAGGAATAGGTGCCCACCAGTTCGGCATTTCCGTTAGGAGAGACGGCCACCCCTACCCCAGAACCGGCCAGCGTCCGGTTCGACTCACTCGTGCTCATCACCAAATAGGCGGCACCAGCCTCCAGCGCTGCCACATCCGTTGTCTTACCTGTTATGCCGTTAGTGGTATGACCGTCAATCCTCCTGCCGACCATGCCGTCAGGCAACTGGACATCAAATGGTGCGGTCAGTATCTGCCATTTCGCTACTGGTCCGTCAATAGTCATCGCCGCATCGCCGGCCTGGAAAGGCGTCTGAGGAGCGAAATTGAAACCTGGTTTGAGATGCAGGAGCCGGCTATGGCCTCCACTCACCACATTCACCCCCTCGGCCTCACAGTCATCCGCCACATAAAACAGCGCATTGGGATTGGTGTCCAGCACCGGAACCCCGGCTACATGATTCACAGCCGTGAGGTCATACCCGTCGGCCGACTGGTACTTGACGGTGTTCCTGAGAATGGTGAGAAACCTCTCATAATCCCAGTTCCCTTTCAGTTTCAGAATATTGTTGTCGAAACTCTCCACATCGAGGTCACCGCTTTTCAGGATGAAATACGCGATTGAGTCCGTCCCCTCCGCATAATGCAGATAGTCCTTTGTGTTGGGAATCGGATTGAGGATGAAAGCGCGGTAGAGCACATCGGACACGATGGGTGTGGAAGACGTGTTGGTAACCGCCACGTTCAACTGTACGGTTTCGCCAGCAGCGACATTCAGCGTCGCCGCCTTATTCCCCACCAGTTGCCAAGTAGCGCCCTCGTCATTTGAGCGCTGTATGCGGAACCTCACAGCCCCCTCATAACCTGTTGCTCCCGTATTGCGGAAAGAGGCCGTCACCGAAGTGCCGTCATGGTAAACGACGGTATAGGGTGTTCCACCATGGGTTTCCCTGACAGTGCTTCCGTTCGACTTGATATCATCCACCCACAACACGGCCTTATGGTCAGCGGGAGTCACCTCCTTGGATGCCAGGACATTCAGGTTGGCATCCGTCACTTTCAAATACCATGTCGCCGTAGAGGTAAACCGTGTTGCCAGTTCAATAGGTACGGTCTGGTCGACTCCTATCGTGGTTTCCGTATCCGAAGCGACGGCCGAGGCGAGGTTGTCGGGAGCCTTGTCATTGGTGGTTGCGAACAAATAAACACCCGACAGCGGCACCGACGACCTGTTGGTCACCTCCACAGTGATGTCATTGGTGCATTTGGAATAGACAACAGGAGGCAATTGTATCTCCGCCTCCAACTTATATGATTTGGGATGAATGTCATACATCACCGTGGGACTCATGGCAAACTCCACATTCTTGACACCACTCTCCGCCACGGTATAATAGCCGTCACTTTGTCCACCCCAACCGAAATTGAAATGGAAGAAATCCCCGTTAGCCTTGTAGCCGTCAATCACCAAGGCATGGCCTTCCCAATTCTCTTTGTATCCCGAGTATACAAGTGGTTGTCCCTTGAGCAAGTCACTGTAGATGAGAGCCGACCACTTGTCATCCGTATACCCGTCGTCCTTATTGGCTTGCCTGGCCTGCAAGTTATACTCATCGTAGGGGATTTTCCAGATATAGGCACCGGAAGACGGGCCATACTCCATCCAGGTCTGCATGCCCAAGGCCGCCACGAAAGTAGCCACCGCTTCCCGGTATTCCGCCGGTTGCGACGAGTAGGAATCACACATAAGGTCCCATTTCAACGGTGTCCCACGCTTAATCTGATATTCCACCGTGACGGGTGCCTCCCCAAAGTCATAGGTCGGTGTCGTCGACGGAAGGGTTGACGGCATCTCGCGCCGCCAATGGTAGAACACCTGTCCACCGGCTATGGCCACACATCCGGCCGCAGCCCGCTCGCCGTTGGACAGCACTGGCACCTTATCATTATAAGGAGAAGCCTGATGCCAGTGAGAGGTAAGTATCTCCGGGATATTTATCCTTGCCGGCGCCTCCCCGCTCACCCGATTCTTTCCCTGAAGATAAGGGGTATTGGTGCCCGCAGCCTGCTTGGTCTCCACGGCCTCGGCATATGACCTGAGCATGGCCAGCAACTGGGGGGCTTCCCTGCTCTCATCGAAATCACCTTTCTCGGTATAGCCAATCACCGACGGGATGCAGTCGTCGCCAGCCACAATGACATACCCTTTCCCCTTTCCACGGCTGAAGATGTAATAGGGTGGGGTTTTGGCTGCCGCCTTTCTGGCATGTCCTTCCCTGCACAACACTGGAGGGTTTCCATCTGGCGTGAACTGCGCGGCAAGAGCCAATGCCTGTTGAGGGGTGATGGGGTCAGCCGAAACGGTCAGAGCAAGGAGAACCATGCCTATAGCGAAGAAAATTCTTTTTTTCATACTGTGATATAAGGATAAAATGAGGTGTGCAAATATACTCAAAAATCTTGGAAAGAGGAAACCTAACCATAAGAATTGTTTGGCAGACATGACAAAATCCGCTAT
>CACXDY010000394.1 GCA_902766505.1 uncultured Prevotellaceae bacterium | reverse complement strand
ACTTGTGGTGTCATCTCATTGGCCTTGCAGGCCGTTGTTTTACTGCTATTGTGGACTTGTGGTGACTTCTCGTTGGCCTTGCAGGCCGTTGTTTTACTGCTATTGTAGACTTGTGGTGACATCTCGTTGGCCTTGCAGGTTGTTGATTTTTACAACTTGCGGTTCTTGGGTGTTGTTCTAATCGATTCAAAAATCACGAGGGTGAAAACCATTGGGTTTCGTCTGTCATGGTCATGATGAAAAAAATGCGGGGTCGTTTTGCATTTTGCGGAAAAAGTGATAACTTTGCAACCCCGTTTTCTAACCATCCTCTTATGGACCAGATGACCACCGAAACAGATAAGGCTGAGATGACAGGCCATTATACGGTTGACGATAGACCGTGGTATGCCCTTCGCCTTTTTTTCAATAATCAGGCTAAAGTGGCCGACTTCTTCCACCAAAACGGCATGGAGTCTTTTATTCCCATGCAGTATAGGGTGTATGAGGATGAGCAAGGCAGGCCGAAACGGAAACTGAGACCTGTGGTCAGCAACCTGATTTTCATCAAGAAAACGGTGAGCAGTCAGGAGATGCAGAAACTGGTCAAGGAGAGTGATTTCAAAATGGCTGTCATCACCCGTGACCGCAATTCCAAAGATTATTATGAGATTCCAGCAGGTCAGATGAGGGAGTTCATCACCATGTGCAACCCGGAGATTGAGATGCGCAAATATCTCTCTTCCGAGGAGGCACGGTTGAAAGTGGGCACGCCAGTGACCGTTTGCCACGGACCTCTGAAGGGCTTGTCGGGAAAACTTGTCAGACAGGCTCACAAATACTACCTGCTCAAGGATGTGCCCGGGATGAGTGTGATGATTAAAGTGTCGAGATGGTGTTGTAAAGTTATTGAATCGTAGCGATGAAGATTTTAGGCAATTTGATATGGTGGCTCTTTGGTGGCTTGGAGGCTGCCCTGGGCTATTTCACGGCCAGCCTGGCGTTGGCCATTACCATCATTGGTATCCCCGTGGCTTTGCAGACGTGGAAAATCGGTTTGTTGTGTCTCTGGCCTTTCGGTGCCACAGTGAAATCCACCAAAAGTCCTACGGGATGTGTCCGCATACCCCTCAACATCATCTGGCTGTTGTTCGGCGGGTTGTACGCATGGCTGATGCACGTCTTCTTCGGTCTTTTGTTGTTTATCACCATCATCGGAATACCTTTCGCCAAGCAGCATTTCAAGATGGCCGAACTGTCCCTTGCTCCGTTTGGCAAGGACGTCACCTGGCAAAAGCAAACGGCATAGTTACCCTGGGCTATGCCGAGGCGATGCTGTCAATCCTTATCATCCATCTTGACAACAATGACGCGAATCTGTTGGCTGTCATTTGCCTTGCCGTGCTTACTCCGGCTCCGTATTTTTGATGATGAGGAGCAGGGCGGTGGAGGAGAGGATGCCGGCCAGCACGATTAAGATGAGAAACAGGTTGAGTGAGATGGTCTCAGTGCAGAACAGCACGACGAGCAGGCCTAAAATCAATGACTCTACGAAGGCTGTCAGTATGATTCCTTTTTTCCTTCCCATGATTCGGTGTTTTTGTTTTAATCTTGCTTGTTAGTTGGGATAAATGGTCAAACAAAAAGCATTTCACTTCAGAATTCCGAGGTGAAATGAAATTTGATATGCTTGAAGTCTTCTTGGGCCATGGATAAGACATAGCCGCTGTCGGCAAGAAAGACATCACGTCCCTCACGGTCTTTCGCCATGTACTGATATTTCCGGCGCTTGAAATTCTCCAGTTCTTCCTCATTGTCGCTCTCTATCCAGCACGCTTTGTAGAGATGGACAGGTTCCCAGCGGCAACGGGCGTTGTACTCGTTCTCCAAACGGTATTGGATGACCTCGAACTGCAACTGGCCCACCGTGCCGATAATCTTGCGGCCGTTGAACTGGTTGACAAACAACTGGGCGACACCCTCGTCCATCAACTGCTCGATACCCTTGTTCAACTGCTTGGCCTTCATCGGGTCGTCGTTCTCGATATACTTGAACATCTCGGGTGAGAAGGAGGGGAGGCCGCGGAAATGGAGCAACTCGCCTTCGGTCATCGTGTCTCCTATCTTGAAGATGCCGTTGTCGGGCAGTCCGATGATATCGCCCGGCCATGCCTCGTCGACGGT
>CACXDY010000393.1 GCA_902766505.1 uncultured Prevotellaceae bacterium | reverse complement strand
TCCGATGATGGCTATACCGGCTGCCTGATTGGGCTCAAAACCAAGTGCCAAGGCTACCATGTAGGCTCCGAATATACCGAACTGGGCAGCTGCACCGATTAGCACCAACTTCGGATTGCTGATAAGCGAAGAGAAATCGGTCATGGCTCCAATCCCAAGGAATACGAGCGGTGGATACCAACCTTGACGGACTCCCTGATAGAAGATGTTGAGCACAGAGTTGTCCTCATACAAACCTATCTCCAAACCTGCATCGGCACGGAATGGGATGTTGCCAAGGATAATGCCAAGGCCGATGGGCACCAGCAACAGCGGCTCAAAGTCCTTGCGGATGGCGAGCCATATGAAAATGGCTCCCACGATAATCATAATGAGATTGGGTATCGTGGCATTGGCGAATCCTGTGTAGGACAGGAAATCGACAAATTTGGTTGATATAAACTCAATAAATCCCATAGCGCCTATCCTATCGTTACGAGGGCAGCACCTTCCATCACGGTGTCACCACGTGTTACTAATACGGAGGTTATCTTGCCATCGCAATCGGCCTCTATGTTGTTCTGCATCTTCATGGCCTCGAGCACCACAACGGTGTCGCCTGTCTTCACTGTGTCGCCGACATTGACTTTCACATCGATAATAGTGCCTGGGAGCGGGGCCAAAATCTTGGCTCCGGAACCGGCTGCTGCCTTGGGCTTGATGGCCGGAGCTTTCTCTTCCTTGCGGGAAGCGGTGGGGGCGGATACTGGCGCCTGAACGGGTTTCGGACGTGAGGGTGCCTTTACCGGATGTGACAATTGCACTTCGAAAGACTTGCCGTTAACGGTCACTTTGGCTTTATCGTCCTGGATGTCTTCTATCTCCACTTCGTAGTCGATTCCGTCGACTTTATATTGATATTTGCTCATGATTATGCTGGTTTTGATGGTTTATACTCTGGTCCACTTCGTGTTTGGTTTGGGAATGATGGTAATAATATCGCTCTCATGGTCGTGGATATCATCGAGATACTCACGGATGGCCATGGAGATGACAGCAATATAGACATCGTTGTCTTCGGGAGTGTGGTGCTTGACCACCACGCCGGGGAAGGCACGCTCATCTTCATCCTCATCATGGATGGCGTGAAGACGTTCTTTGCGTTCTTTGCGGGCTGTCTCGTTCTTGTCTTCCTGTTTGCGGCTCATGATACGGCCGAATATGGTGAAGAATATCCACAACAGAGCAAGACAAGAGAACACGATGCCCATCGAAAGGAGGGAAATACCAAAACCGTGGGGGTCGTCTTGCTTAATCTGAGCCACCTTAGACTCGGTGAAATGAATGAAATTCTCTATGCCTGGGGTGACTGCATCGACGGTCTTGTATTCCCATTCTGCAGCGCCATCGCTCTGACGCGCATAGGAAGTGTTGGGCGCCAAGGCTTTGGGAATGGTCACAGAGTCGACCAAATCGACACCGTTGCCCTCGTATAAACCTATCCATACGGGACCATCGGCCTGGATGTTGTTGGTCAAGTGCCGCGTGCCCTTAGCAGGGTTGCTGCCCAAGAACAATATCAGATGCTGTCGGCCTGACATGTTGGTTCGGGGGTCACCATTGGGTATCAGGCTCATCATCGAAACACGCTCCGGCACACTTAAAGTTGGATTGAGCACGGCGGTGTCGGTAGCAATATACATGCCGCGCACATTGTAAGTGGTGTACGACACATTGGCCAATTCTATCCATGCCAAATGGTTGTCGTACTCATCGACGACACTCGTGGTGTTGTTGGTCATCACCTCATTTATCTTGATGTTTTTGGCTCCCTGGCCAAACATCGGTAGGGTGGTGAGCAACAGCAGGGCCGTCAGCAGTTTGATTTTTTTCATTGAAGTGTATTATGTTATACGATTTTTATCAATGATTACCCGCAGAAGAACAGCACCAAAATTTGGGCGGTCAGGATGCGGAGGAACATGGAGAATGGATAAACCGTGGAATAGCCTACTCCGGGAGCCTCGCGTGAGCAAACCATATTGGCATAGGCCAAAGCTGGCGGGTCGGTGTAGGTGCCGGCTATCATACCCATCACCATGAAATAGTTGAATTTGTATACTTTCTTGGCTATTGTTCCTATAATAAGGATAGGGATAATGGTGATGAGAAAACCTGTATAGACGTATTTCAGACCATCACCGGAAATAACGGTATCCCAGAATCCTGCGCCCGCCTTGATGCCCACACTGGCCAAGAACAGCACCAAACCTATTTCGCGCAGCATCATATTGGCACTGGTCGTCGTGTAGGTGACCAGCTTGACACGGTAGCCGTAACGTCCTATCAGGATAGCTATAATCAAAGGTCCGCCAGCCAAACCGAGTTTCAAGGGGACTGGCATGCCGGGAATGGCAATGGGCATGCTTCCAAATATCATACCAATCATGATACCTATAAATATGGTGGCGATATTGGGCGCATTAAGCCGTTTGACTGAATTGCCCATCATTTCGGCTATACGGTTGACGTTGTCTTCCGGACCTACCACAAGCACGCGGTCGCCAATGTGAAAATGGTGATTGCGGCCGGCGAACAGATCGATGCCGTGACGGGTGATGCGGGTGACATTGACTCCATAAACGCTGGAGAAGTGCATCTTACCCAACGTCTTGCCATTCATTGAGGGGTTGGTCACCACAATTCGGCGGGAAACCATGGGTTGTTGCTCGAGTTTCACATTCCACTCTGCCTCAATTTCGGGTCCAATAAAAGCCTTGATTGCCTCTGCATCTGCCTCTGCACATACAATCAGCAATTCGTCGTCGACCTCAAAGATGGTGTTCCGGTTAGGGATACTTACCTCACCTTCGTGTAGATAACGGGAGCAGACGAAGTCGCGGTTGAGGAATTGACTAATCTGAAGCAACGTACGGCCTGCAAGATATGAATTGGCTACCCGCAGGTGCATCATATGGGGTTTGGCATGGGGGTCCTCGGATTCTTCCTCGGCAAGTTTCTGCTCCTCTACCTCAAGTTTGGAACGGGTAAGATAGCGTACGGCGATGGTGGCAAGAATGATACCGGTGACACCTAATGGATAAGCACAGGCATAGCCGGAAGCTATCTGGGGCATTTCGCCATCCTTAAACAGGGTGCCTAATGCCTCGGTGGCTGCACCAAGACCAGGGGTATTGGTCACCGCACCATATAGCGTTCCTATCATCATGGGAAGACCTTCACGGGTCGAGGTGTCGAAGAAAATGTAGTAGCACGCAAACATCATGCCGATGTTAAGCAATATCATGGCTACTGAAAGGCTGTTGAGCGTGATGCCGTCTTTCTTAAAACTCTCAAAGAATCCCGGACCAACCTGAAGTCCTATCATGAAGACAAAGAGTATCAGTCCGAAGTCCTGAACGAAGGTGAGGATAGGTGTGGGGGCGGTAAAGCCGAAGTGGCCCGCCACGATGCCGGCAAATAGGACAAAGGTGACTCCCAGGGAGATACCGAATAGCTTAATCTTGCCGAGATAGACACCAATGGCAATAACTACAGCATACAACAAGGCGATGTGAGCCACCGACTCTGTTGAAGTAAAGAGGTTTATCAACCAGCTAAATGATTCCATAAAAAATACTAACGCTATCTAAAAACGTTGCAAAAGTACTGAAAATTTGCGCAACTCATGCAAGTTTGTGCAATTAAAAATGCATTTTATAGTTTTTTTACCTTTCTCTGCTGTGGCATTAGGATAAAAATGACTAACTTTGCATCCAGTTTGTAAACTTAAAACACTTATATTATAATACAAATCAATAAACGTATGGCAAATAAAGAAAAACTCTTCACCGAGTTTCAGGCACCTACGACTCAAGAGTGGCTCGACAAAATCGAGGTCGATCT
>CACXDY010000392.1 GCA_902766505.1 uncultured Prevotellaceae bacterium | reverse complement strand
CAAATCTGAGGAATCGCATCACATAGAAAGTATCAACTCACGTACTGGCTCATTTTCAGGAATTTCTTGGAGAGATGCAAACGATGGTGGATATTTCATGTATGAAATGAAATGCCTCCCAGACCAGGCAATGAAACTGTTGGTCCGTTTCCGTCAGGATGATGAAGGGGCAAGGGTCTTCGACATACAGGTAGACGGGAAAACTGTCAGAACCATAAATCACTGTAACCAGATGACTGGTGTAGAATCACCTTTATATTACGAAGAGATTCCTATTCCCATTGAACTGACCAAAGGGAAAAAACATGTAACGGTGAAATTTTATGCCCATAATCATAATATTGCCGGGGGTATTTTTGACCTACGGATGTTGAAAGTAAAGTAGTTTTTTTCGATATTGTTAATTAGTTAGTTAATGAAATGAGTTGTGTTCAGAATCACAGCATTTATGTGATTCACGTGCCGTGATGAGGATGTGCAGCCGTGTACATCCTCATTTTTGTAAATGAAATCAAAGTTTAGACATAATCCTTTCATTTATCGACTGAATGTTTGTAATATTCAGATTAAATCACTATTTTTGCAAAATCAAACAAAAAATGGAATCAAAATGATTAAGAAAAAGATCGTTTTATGGGTGCTGATGCTTTCTGCTGGCAGCATATTAATGGAAGCACAAGCTCAGTCAAACAAATTTGAGTTTACGACAGTTAAGCAACTTCCAATTACGACGATAAAGGATCAGCATCGTTCTGGAACCTGCTGGTGTCATTCAAGCCTGGGCTATTTTGAGGCAGAGCTATTGCGCCAGGGAAAAGGGACATACGATCTGTGTGAGAGCTATGTAATTCACAAAACCTACGAGGATAGGGCAAAGGCTAGTGTCCGTCTTCATGGTGAC
Organism: uncultured Prevotellaceae bacterium; assembly: GCA_902766505.1. GTDB lineage: Bacteria > Bacteroidota > Bacteroidia > Bacteroidales > Bacteroidaceae > Prevotella. The sequence goes on along the minus strand of CACXDY010000392.1, from coordinate 1,770 downwards.
ATTGCATTTCTTCAAGGCGGCAAGTTCTCAGATGTAGTTTATTGCATCAAACACTATGGCATAGCTCCTCAAAATGCCATGCCTGCCCCCGGTTCACTCTATGGTGACAGTCTTCTGAACTTCAATGAGTTTTTCCCATTGGCTCAAGGTTATGTTGACGGCATAGCCAAAGGAAAGCAGAAGAAACTCAGCCCCACTTGGTTTAAAGGCTTAGTGTCAATCCTTGACACCTATTTAGGCGAAATACCAGAAACATTTGATTATAACGGCACAACCTACACCCCTCAGACATTCCGAGATATGCTTGGTCTGAACATGGATGACTATGTTCCACTCTCCTCTTATAGCCATCACCCATTCTATGAGCCCTTTATCCTTGAGATACAGGACAACTGGCGCTGGGCAAAATGCTATAATATTCCGATAGATGAGCTGATGGAAGTGATTTCATACGCCGTGGATCATGGTTTTCCCGTTGCATGGAGTAGCGATGTGAGCGAGGATGGTTTTACCCGCAACGGCATAGCCGTATGTCCTGATGTGACCAAGGCACCTGATTTAAGTGGTTCTGACATGGCTCATTGGCTTGGTCTGACAAATTTGGGAAAGATGAATGAAGCAACGAGCCGTCCATGTCCGGAAATAGATGTGACTCAAGATATGCGTCAGGATGCCTACGATTACTGGGAGAACACAGATGACCACAGCATGGTGATATTCGGACTTGCCAAAGACCAGACCGGCAAGGAGTATTACATGGCCAAGAATTCCTGGGGCGATTCCGGTAACTATCATGGTATTTGGTATGCGTCGAAAACGTTTGTGAAATACAAGACTATGAACATTATGGTTCATAAAGACGGCGTTCCAAAGAAGATATTGGATAAGATAGGATGGAAGAGGTAAAATAATTTGTAAATAATGAATAATAAAAAGGGTATTTTCTCAGAATATTGATTATAAAAAAACAAGATTGCCTTATACAGGTGAGTCACCAGTTTTTCCATAGTATAGTACACGACAAGAATATTAGATAATAGTAATCAAAACAATTTAACAAACAATATAAAAAATGAAAAAAGGACTTTTGTTATGCGCTATGCTGTTTGGCAGCATGAGTGCGATGGCTCAAGGAGCCAAAGATTTTGAGTTTACCACCATCAAAGAGATTCCGATTACGTCGATAAAGAACCAGAACCGCTCCGGCACATGTTGGGCCTATTCGAGTCTTGGCTTTTTTGAAGCAGAATTGCTTCGTCAAGGTAAAGGAGAATACGACCTATGCGAGATGTTTGTAGCCCATAAGACCTACGAAGACCGCGCAAAGGCAAGTGTGCGTCTTCACGGCGACATTTCTTTTGCACAGGGCGGCAGTTTCTATGATGTGGTCTATTGTATGAAGAATTATGGTATGATACCGGAGACAGCCATGCCTCTCCCCGGAACATTATACGGTGACACCTTAGCCAACTTCACAGAGTTTTTCTCAATTGCAGAAGGGTATGTTAATGGTATCGCCAAAGGCAAGCAGAAAAAACTGAGCCCAGCCTGGTTTAAGGGTCTGAATGCTGTGTTTGACACCTATCTTGGTGAAGTGCCAGAAAATTTTGTATATAATGGTGTGACCTATACCCCTCAATCATATCAGGCTTCTTTGGGTTTGAATATGGATGACTATGTATCACTGACTTCATATACCCACCATCCATTCTATGAGCCCTTCATCCTTGAGATTCAAGACAACTGGCGCTGGGGCGAGAGTTACAACCT
>CACXDY010000391.1 GCA_902766505.1 uncultured Prevotellaceae bacterium | reverse complement strand
GTGCCATCTTTTCGTTTGCTGAGAAGGGTGGACATGTCATCGCCGAATGTGGCGGTATGATGTATCTTTGCAAGAGCATTGTTGATGATACAGCCGCTTATCCGATGTGTGGTGTGTTGCCTTATACCATCACGGCAAGGAAAGCCGACCGAAAACTGTCCTTAGGTTACCGCCGGTTTGTCCTCGACGGAAGGGAATACAGGGGACACGAGTTCCATTACACCCAATTCCTCAGTCCAGCCCCCGACAGCATTACGCAGGTGTTCAATGCCAAAGGCGAGCCTGTGGCTACTCCTGTCATGAGATATAAGAATGTCTTGGCAAGCTATACTCATCTCTATCAACTATGAAAAGACTTCATCCCATCATGTTTGCAGGCACGGGCAGTGATGTTGGCAAGAGCATCCTCGCTGCTGCCTTTTGCCGCATCTTCAGGCAGGACGGTTTTCAACCTGCCCCCTTCAAGGCGCAGAACATGGCTCTCAACTCCTATGCTACCCCCGAGGGATTGGAAATCGGACGTGCACAGGCGGTACAGGCTGAGGCAGCGGGCATACCTTGTCATACCGACATGAACCCGCTGTTGCTCAAACCTCAGTCGGACCATACCAGCCAGGTGGTGCTCCATGGCAAACCCATAGGAAACAAAAACGCCTATGACTATTGGAGAAGAGGCAGTTCCGACATCGATTTCAGAAAAGAGGTGTGCCGGGCTTTCGACCGCTTGTCCTGTGTCTACAATCCTGTCGTCATGGAGGGCGCGGGGAGCATATCGGAAATCAATCTGCGTGATACCGATTTGGTGAATATGTCGATGGCACGGCACGCTCATGCCGATGTCATCCTTGTCGGTGATATCGACAGGGGAGGGGTCTTCGCTTCTGTCTATGGCAGCATCGCCTTGCAGACTCCCGAGGACCGCCAGCTCATCAAGGGTATCATCATCAACAAGTTTCGTGGCGACATGAAGTTGTTCGATGAGGGTCGGCGGATGTTGGAAGACTTGTGTGGCGTGCCAGTCCTCGGGGTGGTTCCCTATTTTAAGGACATTCATATCGAGGAGGAAGACAGTGTGGCTTTGGCGCAGAAATCCATGACCTCGCAACGTGGAAAAGTGAATATCGCCGTGGTCATGCTCCAGCATTTGTCCAACTACACCGATTTCGACTCTCTGGAACAGGATTCACGTGTTCACCTCTTTTACACCAACAATGTGGAGGATATCCTGAAATCGGATATCATCATCTTGCCAGGTACCAAGTCTACTCTCCACGACCTGTATGAATTGAGGCGTAATGGGTGTGCCCAGGCCATCGTCAGGGCTCACCGCAATGGGGCTTCCGTCCTCGGAATCTGTGGCGGTTATCAGTTGATGGGGGTCGAGGTCTGCGACCCCAACCACGTGGAGGGCGACATTGACCGCCTTCCCGGATTAGGCCTGTTGCCTGTCACCACCAATATGAGCGGTGAGAAAACCACCCGGCAGGTGACGTGTGAATATGGAAGTGGCTATGAGATTCACATGGGTGAGACCATTCCTTTCGGAGAAGCCAAACCCTCGCCCTTGCTGCACCTCGATGGTGGTCGCGCGGATGGTTATAAGGTGAGCCCTAAGTGCATGGGCACTTATGTGCACGGCATATTGGACAACGCTCCTTTCGTGGATTTCCTGCTCTCTCCTTTCAAGGAAAAAATGGAGCAGGCCAGCAAACCGTTTGATTACAAGGCTTTCAAGGAAGAACAATACGATAAACTTGCCCGGCATGTGCGTCAGCATGTGGACATGAAACAAATTTACCAGATACTGAACGATGACTAACCCTTTGTCGCTGATTGTCGGATGGCTGCTCGACCTCCTGTTGGGCGACCCCCAGCGGTTGCCGCATCCTGTGGTGTGGTTTGGCCGTATGATTTCGTTGGGGGAGCACCAGCTCAATCAGGGAACTCACCGAAAGGCGAAAGGGGCGGTGATGGCTGTCTTCCTAATCACCCTCGTTTTTATCGCAGGGTGGGGCCTGCGCCTGCTCCTTTTTGGCATCAGTGTGTATTTGGGCATTCTTTTCGATGTTGTGGTCATCTTCTATTGTCTGGCTGGTACAACTCTCATCCGTGAGGTGCGTGCCGTGTTCTTGGCTCTCGACCGTTCTCTGGATGAGGGTCGGCGGCAAGTGGCACGAATCGTGGGCAGGGACACGTCTGAACTGTCGGCGCAGGAAGTACGGACTGCAGCATTGGAAACCCTGGCCGAGAACCTGAGCGATGGGGTGATAGCGCCGCTGTTTTGGCTCATGCTTGTCGGCACCCCGGGGATGTTGGCCTACAAGATGGTGAATACACTCGACTCCATGATAGGTTACCGAACGGAGCGGTATCGGGACTTTGGCTGTTGGGCAGCGCATATCGACGATGCGGCCAACTATATCCCCGCCCGTCTCACCGCTCTGTTGATGGTCTTAGGGGCAGGTAAATGGTCTTTGATGGGCTTCGTCAGGAAATATGGGCGCAACCATGCCAGTCCCAACAGCGGATATCCTGAGGCTGCGCTCGCAGGTATCCTCGGATGCCGCTTCGGTGGCCCTCATTACTATTTTGGTGAATTGTTTGACAAACCTTATATCGGTGAACAGGACAGGCCTCTCACCACTGGCGATATGCTCTTGGCTGTACGCATCAACCGTATCGCAGAGGTGATGATGGTGGCTTTGACCTTTCTCGTTTGTATGATAACATGAATGACATGAAGAAAATAATCGTTGCCGGCATAGGACCGGGAAGCCGTGAGGATATCACGCCCGCTGTTGCCGAAGCTCTCCGACAAGCGGATGCTGTCGTGGGCTATCAGTATTACTTTCAGTTTATCCAACCGTTTTTAAGCCAGGATTGTCTTTGTGTCGATACTGGCATGAAAAAAGAGCGGCAACGGGCTGAACAGGCCTTTCTCTTGGCTGAACAGGGAAAGACCGTGGTCGTCATCTCTTCTGGCGATGCGGGCATCTATGGGATGACCCCGCTCATCTATGAGATGAACCGGGAGCGGGGTGGGGAAGTGCTGATAGAGTCATTGCCAGGCATCTCCGCCTTTCAGAAGGCAGCTGCCCTCTTGGGCGCTCCCATCGGGCATGATTTGTGTGTCATTTCCTTGAGCGACCTGATGACGCCGTGGGAGGTGATAGAACGGAGAATCAAGGCCGCCGCCACAGGCGATTTCGTCACAGCTGTCTATAATCCGAAATCTCATGGACGGTATTGGCAGCTTTACCGTCTGCAAGAACTTTTCCTCAAATGGCGTGCACCGGAAACACCTATCGGATATGTACGGCAGGCTGGCCGTGACGAACAAGAGGTGAAGGTGACCACGCTTTCTGATTTCGACCCGGAGGATGTCGATATGTTTACCGTGATTCTCATCGGCAATTCTCAATCGTATATCGACAAGGGCAGAATCATCACCCCTCGGGGTTATTTTGCTCAGGAGATGAAGGAGGATGTGAAACCGGGTCAGCGGATTATGATGGATTCTTTCCGCACCATCTCAGGTGAGTTGCACCGCAAGGATTGGCCGCTCGACCACAAATGGGCACTGCTCCATGCCATCCACACCACAGCCGATTTTGAGATGGAGAGATTGTTGAAAACCGATGAGCGTGCCGTGGAAACGTTGTATGAAAAAGTGAAGAATGGCACACTCAAGACCATCGTCACCGATGTCACCATGGTGGTCAGCGGTATACGCAAAGGGGCTTTGTCACGTTTGGGAGTGGAAGCCAAATGCTATCTGGGTGACCCCCGGGTGGCGGGCATGTCTGCAGAATTGGGCATAACAAGAACGCAGGCGGGCATCCGGTTGGCCGTGGAGGAACATCCTGATGCACTCTTTGCTTTCGGCAATGCACCAACAGCTCTGATGGAACTTTGTGAACTTGTCCGAAAGGGAAAAGCCTGTCCTGCTGGCATCATCGCCGCACCTGTGGGATTCGTTCATGTGAAAGAGTCCAAACACATGGTGAAACCCTTCAAGGACATTCCCAAAATCATCGTCGAGGGGCGCAAGGGAGGCAGCAATCTTGCTGCTACTTTGTGCAATGCCATCCTGACTTTTGACGATGCCGAACAACTCAAACCAGGGAGGGACCTATGAAGTTCACGGTCATTGGAATCACAGACGCTTCCAGCCCATTTTTCCCGCCGGAGGTGATGGAGGTCATCCACACTGGCGATGTCTTTTCAGGAGGAAAGCGCCACCATGAGATTGTTTCACCGTTGTTGCCCGAAGGGGCTAAATGGATTGACATCACCGTGCCTCTCGATGCCGTATTTGAGCAATACCGGCATCATGGCGCTGATGTGGTGGTTTTTGCATCCGGAGACCCGCTTTTCTTCGGGTTTGCCAATACCATCCGTCGGAAAATGCCCGAGGCTGAAATCGTGCTCTACCCATCGTTCAATTCCTTGCAGATGTTGGCTCACCGCTTGGTCATGCCCTATCATGATATGCGCGTTGTTTCGCTGACAGGACGCCCATGGCCGTTGTTTGACCAGGCATTGATAGAGCGTGCCGGCAAAATCGGGGTGCTGACCGACCATGAACATACTCCATCGGCTATAGCCCGTCGGATGCTTGACTATGGATACGACTACTACAAGATGCATGTGGGGGCGCATCTTGGCAACCCTGTGCGTGAACAAATAGTGACGATGTCTCTCGGGGAAGCCACACAGACGGATTTCGACCATCCCAACTGTCTTATCTTGTCGGCGGAGAAGCCTCTGCCTGCCCGACCTTTTGGCATACCCGACCATCTGTTTGACTTGCTGGATGGACGGGAGAAGATGATAACCAAAATGCCTGTTCGCCTGCTTACTCTGCAAGCTTTGGATTTGCCTGAAAGACATGTATTCTGGGATATCGGTTTCTGCACAGGCAGCATATCCATAGAGGCACGGATGCAGTTTCCACATCTTCACGTGGTGGCTTTTGAGATTCGTCCGGAGTGTGAGCAACTGATGCGGCAGAACAGCCGTCGTTTTGGTGAGCCGGGGATAGAGGTGTACATGGGTGACTTCCTGGAAACTGATATCGATGCCTTGCCACGACCTGATGCCGTCTTTATCGGTGGACATGGCGGCAGGTTGAAGGAGATAATGGCAAAGGTGCATAAGGTATTGCAGCCAGGCGGATGCATCGTCACCAACAGCGTATCCTCGCCTGTCGTCAAGCAGCTGACCGACCGGCCAGGCAGCATGGACTTGTTCTGTGAAGCCTGCAGTGAACTCGGCCTGGCACAAGAGAATACCACACATATTCAACTGAATGACTTCAACCCCATAAACATATTGAAATGCAGAAAATAGCCGTTATTCAAATCAGCGAAGCTGGACAAGGCATCGCCGATGAACTCATGAATGAGTTGAGAGCCACCATCATTCCACGTGCTGATGTGGGGAACAG
>CACXDY010000390.1 GCA_902766505.1 uncultured Prevotellaceae bacterium | reverse complement strand
CCCTCTTCCCTGGTCAGGGGAGAGGGCCTTGGGAGAGAGGTCGAAGTCCTTCCTTAAGACAAGGAAGGATTTAGGATGGTTGGGAAAAACCGCCAAGAATGCTTGATAATAGAAAAAATCTTCAAGCTGTAGAAATACCAGCTTGAAAGCCCATCAAGATGTCACCACTCCATAGATTAAGAATAGGTAAAAAGTCTCAGGGCAACTGCCCTGAGACCCATTATAGATAAAATATGAGCGCCTGTTGTACAAACAACAGGCGCTCCGCATTGATGAATTATTCTTTTAATTAGTCTTCCCAGAGACTCTTTTTAGGAAGATTCTCGTCATCAGGAGTGTTCTGGTCAAACATGTTCTCGTTGGCTCCTCCACCTCCAGGACCAAAGTTTCCGAATGTGTCCTCCGTCATGAATGGACCTTTGCACGAGATGACTGCAATTACCTCTGGTTTGATATATCTCTGTTTCATAATTTACTCTTTTCTACTGCTGATGTTCAAATTATTTAATAACGACTTTTTTGTGGTTGTAGATGTACACACCCTTAGTTGGGTTAGCCACCTTCACACCTTGGATAGTATACCAGGTGTTATCCTCCATCATGTCGCTGTTGTTGCTGCTGACAGTCTTGATGCCTGTAACCTCATCCTCGAAGACGAAGCCGATGCCCATGTTGTTAGACTGACCGGAATCCTCGATGTTCAGCAAGTTACCATTCTGCCATGTCTCATTGTCTGAGAAGAATCTGGCAACTGGCAGCTGTGCGTAGGCACGGTTCTCACGCAGCTTGGTTGCATCATCGTCAGTACTTGGAGTGAAGCGGCGCCAGCGGCTGGTCTGCACAGGATTTGTCTCACCAATCTGGAGTCCGAAGTTACGATATTTTCTTTGCTTTGAAGAACCATCGGGATAGTAGCAACGACCCTTCCAGTTCCATGGGAATACAGGAGCAACCTTCTTCTTGTCGCCATAGGAGCCTTCCAGCATGTTGATGTCATCATCATCTGCCGGATCTTCCTCGAAGCGCTCACCGGTATTGGGATATTTTGTCAACTCATCTTCATTCTCATAAGGTTTGAGAATCAGGATACCCTTTTCCTCAGAGATATTGGGAGAATAGAGCACAACACCAGTTTCCTCAGGTACATAAGAGTACTCCACCTTAACAGATTGACCTTGTGCATTCGTCTCGTTCATTTCGACCTTCAGCTCGCGCAGACGGATGAAACCATTGTCAACAGTAGGATTGCCTTCTGTGTCAGTTGTTGATACATAGTCTACAGCTCTATAAGCGTGAACACCACCAACGATGACCTGCTTTCCGTTCACTTGCTTTGTCTCACCAATAGGCAGAAGCACTGCACCAGCACCTTCGGTACGGCTGTAGGTACGAATGAACTGACCTGGGGTCACGATGGTGATAGGATCGCCATTGTTGACAAACTCCCACCATCCATGGTTCTTAGTTTCTTCTTGCTGTCCGGGTCTTCCACCTTCTGCGGTGTTCTTCCAAACGTTGTTCAGAGTTGCCTGAGAGAGAACGACACCTGCCTTGTGGTCACCCACCAGGAAGTCGAATGCAGAGCTGTAAACAGTCTTGTCCATCTGTGCATCAGGATTCTGCTTTTCATCATAGGAGAATACGAGGCGGGCTGCCTTCTCCACATTCTCTATCTGTGTCTGATAGAATGTCACGTCAGGATCAAATCCGTTGTATTCGCAAACACACTCAGTAATGTCAGTTGTTGAGCAGTATTTAATCTCTACGCGCTCAATATTCTTACAAAGGTTGAATGCCTTGATTTTGATAGTCTTTGGGTGAGAGCAGATAATCACCTCTTTCAGTCCAGTACCTGTGCCCTGTGCACCACCAATTTGTCCATAAGCATGACCCTCAATGAGATACAAATCGTGGCAGTTACCCATGTCGGCGATGGGGAAATTGTTGCCATAGAAAGCATTCTCGCGGACAACTAAAAGATTTGCTGGCAGAGGAGCAAGTGATGTATTTGCTGAACAACCGTCGAAAGCTGCTTTGCCAATCTCTTTACAGCTCTGGCTGAGGTCTACACTCTCAAGACTGGAACAACGCTGGAAGGCTGCTTCCTCGATGGTCTCCAGGTCTGAGGGGAATGTCACTGACTTCAAAGTGGTTACATTTTGGAATGCTTGTTTTCCAATGACCTTACATTTGCCAAAGACAACTGTTTCGAGCTTTTTACAATCGGTCAAACATGCGCTCTCACACAAATAAGTCAGGTTTGGAGGCAATATGAGAGTCTTCAGTGTGTCGTAATATTTGAAGGTAGGACGATTCGCACGAGAATACATGAAATCGGTGATGAGGGGACAACCTGACATGTCAAGCTCCTCGATGTTGGTATCAGCGAACACCTCATTGGCAAAATACTTCAATGATGCAGGAAGCTTCACGCTGGTTATTCCTCTACAATATTCAAATGCTTGATAGTCAATGCTTCTCAATTGTGCTAAATTAGAAAGGTCAAGTTCACCTTCCAAACCAGTAGATTGGAAAGCATCTGGGCCAATGCCTTTCAATGAGCTGGGGAAAGTGACATTTTTCAGTTTTGGGCAATTCTGGAATGCCTTATAACCAATAGAATCAAGACCCTCTTTAAAATGAACGGTCTCCAATTTGTCATTGTTTTGGAAGCTCTCACCGGGAATATAGGTAAATCCACTACCAAAGGTGATTTCCTTTAAGCCCTCAAAACCTTGTAGCCAATCTTTTGAGAATGTTTCTGAAGTCCAACTGTCGGGAAGTATCACAGAATCGGCTTGCTTGAAATATGAACCAACCTGAATATTTGTGATATTCGCTTCACTCAAGTCTACGCTTACGAAATGGCTGGGGCTGTTCTGCAGCATATTAAGGCTGCTAAACCTTCCTTTTACAGTCATTGTTGCGTTGTCAGGCTTTCTGATACCATAGAAAGCATTCTTAGCTTCATTACTAATCCATCCGGCGTCATTTGTGCTGGGCCAAAAATCATTAGTGGTCAGAGATTCCATCACATAGTTATTTCCATCTTTGGTAATTTTGTACAAACCATTGTTGAAAATTTCTGTGGCGGCTCCGTACACATTGCTGGCAGTCAACATCATTGCCAGCATCGCAAATAATGTAAAGATTCCTCGTCTCATAATTTGGTTTTAAATTGTTATTGTAATTAAATTTTTGCTCGAAATAATCTGGATACATCAATAAAGATGTAACCTTTTTTGGTAACAGGTAATTAGATTGTCATGAGAGTCAGCATCATTTTATCTTCTATGATGAAGCTAAGACGAAGCAGTGAGTTCAATGCTGTTTCTGGAAGCGTCACTCAATTGGGTACGCTCTAATCTTTGTGTTGGGGTGTTTCCTTCCTTTCATTCTCGTTGTATTTTATTTGGTTTCATGGGAGTTCCCACGTCCCCGGTTGTTTGTAGACATTTTGGTTGCATTCAGAAGCAAATCTTATGGTTGGATTGTCAAATCCTTATGCATTTTTGTTAAAATTTCTTCTTTACCTATAAATCTCCGTGCAAATTTAATATATTTTTCTAATATAGCAATCACTTTTCTCTAATTTTTTTTAGGGGGAAATGATTGGTTTTTATGCTGTGTGCGCAAACAAAATGAAAATCAGTCATTTATCACTTTGGTTAAAAAAACTTAAGAGCTGACTGCTGGATACATACCCCGAGCCCCATGTCCCCATGCCCTTAAAGTCCTGTGCCAGGGTCGCGTCCTTCGCCTCCGTCTATCGGGATGTTGGGGTTCTCTGGGTCAATGTAGGTGCTGCCCAAAATGATGTCGACCAACATCATGGCATCTACAACAGAAATAGTGTCATCTGCATTCATGTCTGCCTTATCGAAGTCGAAATCTTCAGGAACGTCCCCGAGAAGATAATCCACGATAATCATCACGTCGACCACCGTACGGATACCATCATTATTCATGTCACCACGCAGGATGCGGTCGGCCGTAAGATGTGCCTGCGGCTGCTCGTCCGAAAGGGTGGGGAAGGCCACTGCCATGCCTTGGATTTGCAGACCAACGGTCAGCAAAATCACTGACAGCAGAATGCGGAGGGAGAATATGGGGAGATGTCTCATCGTAACGTCTGTTTAGAATTCATCGAAAGAAATGGGTTTTTCATGGCAAAATTAATAAAAATTATTGGGTTGAACTTATAATTAAAGTTTTTTTTTATATATTTGCAGATAATTTCGTGATAATACTTGAAAGTGAATTGATATTGATAAGTTTCATTTAAAAGACTGATTTATGAGAAAAACAATGTTTGCAGTTGGCCTGATGCTGGTGGTAGCCACCTTCATGGCCTGTGTTGATTCCGTTACATCCCCATCTCTGGTGGGCAAATGGACCTCTGATTCTATAAAGACAGTAGAAGACGGGGGTACTATGATGAAACTCTACAAATTTGCCTTCAACGAGGACAGCACCATGACGCTTTTGGTTGACGCTTCCATGGAATCCTCCAGTGAAGGGGTAAGTATCTACATGCCTTTTTCGATTGACGTGGCTGCTAAATGGTGTGACAAGGACTCCGTACTCATCTGGGTTCCTGCTGACTCTGCCGTCAACGTGAAGTTGAATGCTGACAGCATGAAGATGACCTTCGACAAACCCGAGATGGAAGCTCTGGGCGACAAGATGAAAAAGTCGATGGTTGAGTCCTTCGAAAAAGAGGGCAAAAATGAATTTGCTGCTGGATATAACAAATCCGACACCGTGAAGTATGTTCTCGATGGTGACAAACTCACACTCTACATCGATGAGGATACCGTCAAACTGACTCGTGAGGCTGCCCCACAGAAATAAATCTGACCGTTGATAATATGGATGAGGGTGTGCGCGCACACCCTCATCCATATTATCAACGGTCAGATTTATTTCTGTGGGGCAGCCTCACGAGTCAGTTTGACGGTATCCTCATCGATGTAGAGTGTGAGTTTGTCACCATCGAGAACATACTTCACGGTGTCGGATTTGTTATATCCAGCAGCAAATTCATTTTTGCCCTCTTTTTCGAAGGACTCAACCATCGACTTTTTCATCTTGTCGCCCAGAGCTTCCATCTCGGGTTTGTCGAAGGTCATCTTCATGCTGTCAGCATTCAACTTCACGTTGACGGCAGAGTCAGCAGGAACCCAGATGAGTACGGAGTCCTTGTCACACCATTTAGCAGCCACGTCAATCGAAAAAGGCATGTAGATACTTACCCCTTCACTGGAGGATTCCATGGAAGCGTCAACCAAAAGCGTCATGGTGCTGTCCTCGTTGAAGGCAAATTTGTAGAGTTTCATCATAGTACCCCCGTCTTCTACTGTCTTTATAGAATCAGAGGTCCATTTGCCCACCAGAGATGGGGATGTAACGGAATCAACACAGGCCATGAAGGTGGCTACCACCAGCATCAGGCCAACTGCAAACATTGTTTTTCTCATAAATCAGTCTTTTAAATGAAACTTATCAATATCAATTCACTTTCAAGTATTATCACGAAATTATCTGCAAATATATAAAAAAAAACTTTAATTATAAGTTCAACCCAATAATTTTTATTAATTTTGCCATGAAAAACCCATTTCTTTCGATGAATTCTAAACAGACGTTACGATGAGACATCTCCCCATATTCTCCCTCCGCATTCTGCTGTCAGTGATTTTGCTGACCGTTGGTCTGCAAATCCAAGGCATGGCAGTGGCCTTCCCCACCCTTTCGGACGAGCAGCCGCAGGCACATCTTACGGCCGACCGCATCCTGCGTGGTGACATGAATAATGATGGTATCCGTACGGTGGTCGACGTGATGATTATCGTGGATTATCTTCTCGGGGACGTTCCTGAAGATTTCGACTTCGATAAGGCAGACATGAATGCAGATGACACTATTTCTGTTGTAGATGCCATGATGTTGGTCGACATCATTTTGGGCAGCACCTACATTGACCCAGAGAACCCCAACATCCCGATAGACGGAGGCGAAGGACGCGACCCTGGCACAGGACTTTAAGGGCATGGGGACATGGGGCTCGGGGTATGTATCCAGCAGTCAGCTCTTAAGTTTTTTTAACCAAAGTGATAAATGACTGATTTTCATTTTGTTTGCGCACACAGCATAAAAACCAATCATTTCCCCCTAAAAAAAATTAGAGAAAAGTGATTGCTATATTAGAAAAATATATTAAATTTGCACGGAGATTTATAGGTAAAGAAGAAATTTTAACAAAAATGCATAAGGATTTGACAATCCAACCATAAGATTTGCTTCTGAATGCAACCAAAATGTCTACAAACAACCGGGGACGTGGGAACTCCCATGAAACCAAATAAAATACAACGAGAATGAAAGGAAGGAAACACCCCAACACAAAGATTAGAGCGTACCCAATTGAGTGACGCTTCCAGAAACAGCATTGAACTCACTGCTTCGTCTTAGCTTCATCATAGAAGATAAAATGATGCTGACTCTCATGACAATCTAATTACCTGTTACCAAAAAAGGTTACATCTTTATTGATGTATCCAGATTATTTCGAGCAAAAATTTAATTACAATAACAATTTAAAACCAAATTATGAGACGAGGAATCTTTACATTATTTGCGATGCTGGCAATGATGTTGACTGCCAGCAATGTGTACGGAGCCGCCACAGAAATTTTCAACAATGGTTTGTACAAAATTACCAAAGATGGAAATAACTATGTGATGGAATCTCTGACCACTAATGATTTTTGGCCCAGCACAAATGACGCCGGATGGATTAGTAATGAAGCTAAGAATGCTTTCTATGGTATCAGAAAGCCTGACAACGCAACAATGACTGTAAAAGGAAGGTTTAGCAGCCTTAATATGCTGCAGAACAGCCCCAGCCATTTCGTAAGCGTAGACTTGAGTGAAGCGAATATCACAAATATTCAGGTTGGTTCATATTTCAAGCAAGCCGATTCTGTGATACTTCCCGACAGTTGGACTTCAGAAACATTCTCAAAAGATTGGCTACAAGGTTTTGAGGGCTTAAAGGAAATCACCTTTGGTAGTGGATTTACCTATATTCCCGGTGAGAGCTTCCAAAACAATGACAAATTGGAGACCGTTCATTTTAAAGAGGGTCTTGATTCTATTGGTTATAAGGCATTCCAGAATTGCCCAAAACTGAAAAATGTCACTTTCCCCAGCTCATTGAAAGGCATTGGCCCAGATGCTTTCCAATCTACTGGTTTGGAAGGTGAACTTGACCTTTCTAATTTAGCACAATTGAGAAGCATTGACTATCAAGCATTTGAATATTGTAGAGGAATAACCAGCGTGAAGCTTCCTGCATCATTGAAGTATTTTGCCAATGAGGTGTTCGCTGATACCAACATCGAGGAGCTTGACATGTCAGGTTGTCCCCTCATCACCGATTTCATGTATTCTCGTGCGAATCGTCCTACCTTCAAATATTACGACACACTGAAGACTCTCATATTGCCTCCAAACCTGACTTATTTGTGTGAGAGCGCATGTTTGACCGATTGTAAAAAGCTCGAAACAGTTGTCTTTGGCAAATGTAAGGTCATTGGAAAACAAGCATTCCAAAATGTAACCACTTTGAAGTCAGTGACATTCCCCTCAGACCTGGAGACCATCGAGGAAGCAGCCTTCCAGCGTTGTTCCAGTCTTGAGAGTGTAGACCTCAGCCAGAGCTGTAAAGAGATTGGCAAAGCAGCTTTCGACGGTTGTTCAGCAAATACATCACTTGCTCCTCTGCCAGCAAATCTTTTAGTTGTCCGCGAGAATGCTTTCTATGGCAACAATTTCCCCATCGCCGACATGGGTAACTGCCACGATTTGTATCTCATTGAGGGTCATGCTTATGGACAAATTGGTGGTGCACAGGGCACAGGTACTGGACTGAAAGAGGTGATTATCTGCTCTCACCCAAAGACTATCAAAATCAAGGCATTCAACCTTTGTAAGAATATTGAGCGCGTAGAGATTAAATACTGCTCAACAACTGACATTACTGAGTGTGTTTGCGAATACAACGGATTTGATCCTGACGTGACATTCTATCAGACACAGATAGAGAATGTGGAGAAGGCAGCCCGCCTCGTATTCTCCTATGATGAAAAGCAGAATCCTGATGCACAGATGGACAAGACTGTTTACAGCTCTGCATTCGACTTCCTGGTGGGTGACCACAAGGCAGGTGTCGTTCTCTCTCAGGCAACTCTGAACAACGTTTGGAAGAACACCGCAGAAGGTGGAAGACCCGGACAGCAAGAAGAAACTAAGAACCATGGATGGTGGGAGTTTGTCAACAATGGCGATCCTATCACCATCGTGACCCCAGGTCAGTTCATTCGTACCTACAGCCGTACCGAAGGTGCTGGTGCAGTGCTTCTGCCTATTGGTGAGACAAAGCAAGTGAACGGAAAGCAGGTCATCGTTGGTGGTGTTCACGCTTATAGAGCTGTAGACTATGTATCAACAACTGACACAGAAGGCAATCCTACTGTTGACAATGGTTTCATCCGTCTGCGCGAGCTGAAGGTCGAAATGAACGAGACGAATGCACAAGGTCAATCTGTTAAGGTGGAGTACTCTTATGTACCTGAGGAAACTGGTGTTGTGCTCTATTCTCCCAATATCTCTGAGGAAAAGGGTATCCTGATTCTCAAACCTTATGAGAATGAAGATGAGTTGACAAAATATCCCAATACCGGTGAGCGCTTCGAGGAAGATCCGGCAGATGATGATGACATCAACATGCTGGAAGGCTCCTATGGCGACAAGAAGAAGGTTGCTCCTGTATTCCCATGGAACTGGAAGGGTCGTTGCTACTATCCCGATGGTTCTTCAAAGCAAAGAAAATATCGTAACTTCGGACTCCAGATTGGTGAGACAAATCCTGTGCAGACCAGCCGCTGGCGCCGCTTCACTCCAAGTACTGACGATGATGCAACCAAGCTGCGTGAGAACCGTGCCTACGCACAGCTGCCAGTTGCCAGATTCTTCTCAGACAATGAGACATGGCAGAATGGTAACTTGCTGAACATCGAGGATTCCGGTCAGTCTAACAACATGGGCATCGGCTTCGTCTTCGAGGATGAGGTTACAGGCATCAAGACTGTCAGCAGCAACAACAGCGACATGATGGAGGATAACACCTGGTATACTATCCAAGGTGTGAAGGTGGCTAACCCAACTAAGGGTGTGTACATCTACAACCACAAAAAAGTCGTTATTAAATAATTTGAACATCAGCAGTAGAAAAGAGTAAATTATGAAACAGAGATATATCAAACCAGAGGTAATTGCAGTCATCTCGTGCAAAGGTCCATTCATGACGGAGGACACATTCGGAAACTTTGGTCCTGGAGGTGGAGGAGCCAACGAGAACATGTTTGACCAGAACACTCCTGATGACGAGAATCTTCCTAAAAAGAGTCTCTGGGAAGACTAATTAAAAGAATAATTCATCAATGCGGAGCGCCTGTTGTTTGTACAACAGGCGCTCATATTTTATCTATAATGGGTCTCAGGGCAGTTGCCCTGAGACTTTTTACCTATTCTTAATCTATGGAGTGGTGACATCTTGATGGGCTTTCAAGCTGGTATTTCTACAGCTTGAAGATTTTTTCTATTATCAAGCATTCTTGGCGGTTTTTCCCAACCATCCTAAATCCTTCCTTGTCTTAAGGAAGGACTTCGACCTCTCTCCCAAGGCCCTCTCCCCTGACCAGGGAAGAGGG
>CACXDY010000389.1 GCA_902766505.1 uncultured Prevotellaceae bacterium | reverse complement strand
GTGAGGAGTTCCCCCTGTAAGTCACCTGTAAGTTCGTCTGCTGATTGAACCTATATCTTAGATTAAGGGTTGGCGAAATGTTTGTTACAGTTCTTGTTGTATCTATGGGCACCCCCAGATATTGCTGTATGAAATGAGATTGTTGAGGATTTGCAGAAACGCCGATGTTCATGTTCAATTTCTCCCTTATGAACCGCAGTTGCACATCCACGTTATGTGTATTTTCTGTCCGTTCAGAATAACGGCTTAAGCGGTCAGAGAGATAGCTTTCATAAGGATTGTCGAGGAAGCCGAATAACTGAGCCCATTCCCGATATTTCTTTAACACTTCAAAGAAAGCCTCATCACTGAAGTCGGGAAAATCATAAGTGGCCGGATCATTTTTCTGATAAGAATAATTGTATCTGTAATTCATTTGCAGGAATATTCCTTGTGCACCACCTCTATTATTCCGGCCCTCTCTGCGTCCGGGACCAAACCCCATAGAAGGATTATCATTCGTTTCCTGTTTTGGTTTGAAGTTATAAAGAGGTTCTGTGTAGGTTATCCCCAGAGAGTAGTTGAAACCATTTGAAGGAGAGACCGTATACCTGTTAGTCTGGTAAGTAGAATCATTTCCCCATTGGTCGAGAGTTTGATACAACTTGACGAGAGAGAGGTTGGCATTCTGGCTATCTCCATTCCTGTAGTTGAAATTAGAGCTGAAGGCAATGTTTCTTCCCTTGTTTCCAATCCGGCGATACACCTGCAACTGAGCGCTGGCATTCTTGTTTTGGGAATAGCTCATCGACTTGTTGTCGCGCCCATTGACTATCAGTCCCATTTCATCCATATAGGAGCGGGATTCCTGAGATAAAGGATCAGAGATGTAATCAAAAGGATTGACATTGAAAGAAGCGGACTGCGAGAATCCCCTTCCATCGTTGGTAGAGAGGCTCAGATTGGGTCTGAAGGAAAGTGTCGTCACCGAGTCGATGTTCCATTGCAGATTCATGTTACCCGTCCAACTGTTCGCCCTTGAATAATTCTGGCTGATACTGTTGGAGAAAGCACCTCCCCTTGTATTGACAAAGTTCTCTGAACCTGTTCGGCTCCAATTGTCAGTGTTGCTATGGTTCCATGTCACCCTACTACTCCATTTCAGGTTTTTGTTGTTTTCATAGCTCATATCCAATGCCGCAGATTTGGAATGCCGCTGTCCGTTGCCATTTCCTCTACCCCGGCCACCTCGTCCAGAGAAGTTACGGTCATTCACATTGTTGGCATTCCCCATAAAGGTGTATCTCATTGCGCCAAAGGGTTTCATTGCTGTAAGTCTTACGCCATACCTGTGGTCAGTACCGATTCCGAGGTCAGGATTCATCTGCAATCCCTTTCTTGCACTTCTTTTCGTCACGAACTCCAACACGAAATCATCTTCACCGTCATCAAGTCCGGTCGCTCTCGATAAGTCACTTTTCTCATCGTAAGCTTTCACCTTATCTATAACATACGAGGGAAGGTTTTTCATGACCATATCATTGTTTCCTGTCATGAAATCACGCCCATCCATCTTGAATTTTTTAACATTCTTTCCATTGATGGTAACCGCTCCATTTTCATCAATTTTTGCCCCAGGAAGCATTTCCACCAAAGATTCAATAACAGCCCCCTCAGGCACCCGATAAGCATCAGCGTTATATACGACAGTGTCGTCACGAATCACCATTTTAGGAATATTGGCTGTCACAACCGTCTCATCCAACATTACAGCATCTGCTTTCATCGCTAAATCCCCCAAATTCAGCGGTCGGTCCTTGATACTGATATTCCGGTTAAGGTTTTCATAGCCCAAATAAGTTACCTGCAGCTGATACTCCCCAGAACGAATGTCTTTTATGACGAAAGAGCCATCGTCACCAGAGAGGGCACCTCCGATGAAAGTAGTATCTTTCTGTCCATTTTTCTTGGCTTCCATCTTGTAGAGCTTAAGGGTAGTATTCTCCAACGCCTCATGGCTATTGCCGTCAACAACACGTCCAGAAACCATCTGATTTTGTGCAACAGCAGAAAAGATTCCCACCACTAAACCCAACATTAGTAACCCTAAACGCTGGATAAACATTAAAAAGGTATAGTTAGTGATAAAACATTTCTCAATTAGACTAAAATAATGACAAATGTTTAACATCGTACTGAATAATTAACATTTATTTATGATTTATGGAATTAATCGGTTTACAACAGAGCGGAAGTTTCTATTGCTGGCAGCAAAAAAAAGAAATATGACAAAAATGACAGAGTCTGACATTTTGAGTATAATTGCGTGAAATTTACACGACAAAATGACAGGGACCCCTAAAAATCACCCTTGGCACGACTTTTGTTGTGTAATAATTACGCAACATGTTTAATCCTTTAAATTAATGAAATTTATGCAGTACACAATTAATGATTTAATGAACGGTGCAAAAGCTATGTCGAAAAGTGTTTTTGGCAAGAGAGATGAATACAAAATCAAATTCAACCATGAAGATGACGGTCTTTGGTATGTAGATTTTCCCAACTGGCCTTTCGACCATCACAATCTACTGATGGTAAGTGGTGCAGATGCTATGTGTGCTTTCCTGTCAGACGACGATGTGACAACTGAGGTGTTAGTCCGCCCATCAAAAAAGAAACTCCAACTTGATGGCTATGCCGAATTGGTTCAAAAAGAGCACTCGCTGACAGGCGGTTCTACCTATGAAGTTCGCAACCTCGAAGGATTCAGCCGTGACATCTGGCTTTGCCCCGTCACACTGTTTGTCCTTGGCCAGTATCCTAAGTACATGTATGTGAAAAAAGCCAACAAATAGTAGTTATTCACATAGTCATCATTCAACTATCCAAGAGGGCATGTCGGTTGAAAGGCATGCCCTCTTGGATTAATAACAAATGAGAAGCCTATCGAAAGATAATTACATAAGGAGAACAAATTTGATACTGATTATATCATCAATGTATACAATTCCACACATCCAATAAAAAAAAATCATGCAGATAGAAAGTCAATTTGAAAAAAGTAGTATATTTGCATAAAAATCAACTATTCTAACGTCCAAGTAAAATGAAAAAGAGCATCTACTTATTATTTTTGACATTCTTCGTTTGCGCCTTTCTCCCTTCCTGCAAAGAGCATTACTCTGTAGGGGAAAAAGTGGGCACACTTACAGAATTTTCCAAATCAGGATTGATATGGGACTCTTGGGACGGCAGGCTTAACCTAACACAGACAGGGATGAATACCGCCGGCGAACCGTTTGAGTTTTCATTCGACAATGACCGCAACGACCAAGACAGTCTCATCAGTCTGTTTCAACAGGCTCAAGTAGAAGGATGGAAAATCAAAATCAAATATCATCGTGTGATGGGTTGGAACTGGTTTGAGAACCGCGGCCGTTTTGACTATTTTGTGGATGGTGTGGAAATACTCGACAAGGATTTTGCCAATGTCCTACGTACCAACAACAGCCAAGGTCATGTCATAGATACCGTCTATGTGGTCATTGACAAATCCGAAATCAAAAACGTCCTCAAGAATAAAGAACAGCAATAATTACGCCCCTATTCCATCCCGTTGGTCATGAAACGGGGCATATAAGTGTTCATTGGCGAAGACATATCTACTGATGTGGAGCTTGTCGCAAATCCATGCGGCTAACAAACAACATGTCACCACAAGCACAAGGGCAAAGACAGCAAAACAGATGGCAGTCGGATCGAAAGCAAAGATACCAGCCATCCACTTAGTTGCCACGGTGAAAATGGGAGAAAAGACCACCAATGCCAACGAATTTCTTCCCAAATAGCATAGCAGATGATTGACAGATGCGGGGATTTTTCCATATAGATACAGCAGGAAGCAAACCACTAAGGCGGTGATAGCCACACCCGCCAATGATCCCCTGTTATAATTCTGTGGAAAGAGAAAAAGGATACAAAGGGGTAACAAAGCCATGGCCGAAGGTTTGAACACCTCAAGAAATCCACGGCTATTGCGAAAAACAAACACACCAATGAGGAAATAGATGACATCCGACCATCTCAACCTTGTTATCACCCAAGAAAGTCCGAACAGGACTACAGCCATGAAGAGAAAAGCCGTGAAATCTTTCAGTTTCAGGCAAAGATAAACCAGATAGTAAACGAGGATACCGATGGAAAGCGTATGTAAATACCAATAAGGACCTTGAGGATTGAGAAAGACATAATTAGCCCATGACGCGAGGTTCAATGTATCCACCGAGTGAGTAGCGTGCATTGTCTTTCCCACATAAAATAACATGAAGAGATATAAAGACTCAAACAAGAAATAAGGAACCAGCAACCTTGACAATCCTTTGAAGAAAGGTTTCGGTTGCTTGTCAACATTTGCGAGATATCCCGAAATCAACAGAAACGCAGACATATGGAAAGTATAAACAGCTTTCCTCAGCATTGGGTACTGCTGTTCGATGAGTGACAAATGAAAGGTAATCATCAGCAAGATGAACACCCCCTTTAGGAAATCCAATTCAATGATTCTTTTTTTCATGTCCCGATAGTCATTTTTGGATGCAGAGTACCCCAATGGCCCCAATAGTCTGCAAAAATAGTGATAAAAAGCCATAAACCCACCTATGAAAACGTGAAAAACGCCCCATAGCGGCATGGAATTGGCATTTTTCTTGTAATTTTGCATACCTATACCGTCAAACCCGCAAACAACAAGCCATGATATCAGTTTACAAGACCCTACTCTCCGCCTTTATTTTTCTATTGGCCACAGGCAGCAGTAGTGCCCAAACTATCAATGACAGCAACACCCCACTCCATCTGTTGAAGCCCTCCTATCGATTGGGATATGGCATATCCACCATAGAAGAAGTCAAGCAAACCATGGACCGGGTATTACAATACATCTCGACAGAGACCCCTGCAGAATTGATAGATAAGACTTCGGGCAAGACCCTTACAGATTTCAAGCGCATCAATGAGAACAGCCAGTTGAAGCCCGGAGGGTTCAGGTTGACCAGCTATGAATGGGGCGTCACCTATTCAGCCGTTTTGGCAGCCTATCAAGCGACAGGCGACCAATCCTATTTACAATACCTCCATAGCCGTCTTCAATTTCTTTCAGAACTTTTTCCCCATTTCCAAAAAATCCATCAGAAAGGCAAAGCCATAGACCCCAATATCCGGCGAGTGGTAGAACCACATGCCCTCGATGATGCCGGTGCCATTTGCTGTGCCATGATAAAAGCCCAGATGAATGATGCCCGATTGAACCTTGCTCCCCTCATCCACAATTATGCCGATTTCATAGAAAACAAGCAATACAGACTGAGTGACGGCACTTTTGCCCGTATCCGACCACAAAACAACACGGTATGGCTCGACGACATGTTCATGGGCATTCCCGCCATGGCTTATATGGGAAAATGGACAGGCAATGAAAAATACTATGACGAAGCCGTCCGCCAGATTCTGCAATTTTCCAGCCGGATGTTTGTTCCGGAGAAAGGACTTTTCCGTCACGGATGGGTAGAGTCGATGGAAGACCACCCAGCCTTCCACTGGGGAAGAGCCAATGGATGGGCCATTCTCACCCTATGTGAAGTTTTGGACGTGCTTCCCGCTTCCCATCCCCAGCAGCCGGCGATACTCAGCCTATTGAAATCCCATGCCAAAGGGCTTGCCGCCCTCCAACATTCCGATGGTTTCTGGCATCAGTTGCTTGACCGCAACGACACCTATTTGGAGGCCTCAGCCACCGCCATCTTCACCTATTGCTTAGCCCATGCCATCAACAAAGGATGGATAGACAGCAAAGCCTATGGTCCGGTTGTCCAATTGGCTTGGCATGCGGTAGAATCCGCTGTCAACCCAAAGGGTCAGGTGGAGCAAGTCTGTGTCGGCACAGGAATGGGTTTCGACCCAGCCTTCTATGCCTATCGTCCCTGTCACGTCATGGCTGCCCACGGTTATGGTCCCGTCCTCTGGGCAGGAGCAGAAATGATTCAACTTCTGCGCCTACAGCATCCCAAGTCGAATGACAGTGCCGTGACCTTCTATGACGAGGAAATCCCCACCGATGCCCCAATTTTCAATTATGATGGAAGTACAAAATTCTAACAACATGACACCACAACAAAAACGCAATGAGCTGCTTGCCTCCAAACTCATCAAGAATCTGGAGCGCAGGAATTTCGAAGCCTATTACTGTCACACTGCAGAAGAGATTATCCAACAAGTGAAAGACTTAATGCCCGCAGGCAGTAGTGTCACCTGGGGTGGTTCGATGAGTATCCGCGACATAGGTCTCCCCCAGTCACTAAAAGCCAGCGACTACCAGGTATGGGACCGTGATGAGGCCACAACTGCAGAGGAAAAGCTCGCCATTTACCACAAAGCCTTCCAAGCCGATTTCTACCTTGCCAGTGCCAATGCCATATCAGAAGATGGCGTCATCGTGAACATTGACGGCACCGGCAACCGTGTAGCCGCCATCACCTGGGGGCCACGCCGTGTCATTTTCGTTGTAGGCCTCCACAAGGTTTGCCAAGATGTAGGAGCAGCACTCCAACGTGCCCGCAGCACAGCATCACCTATCAATTCAGCTCGTTTTGACATCGACACGCCCTGTCATAAAGACGGCCGTTGCCACAACTGCAATAGTCCGCAATGCATTTGCAACTACATTCATTTCCTCCGCAACTCCTATCCCTCCAAACGCCATGTGGTCATTCTTACTGACCTTGCTTTAGGATATTGAAATATGATAGTCTGTATCGCAGAAAAGCCCAGCGTTGCCAAAGACATTGCGCGCATCATTGGAGCCACGTCCTCCTGCAATGGCTATATGGAGGGCAATGGCTACCAAGTGACCTGGACGTATGGTCATTTATGCACACTGAAAGAGCCCGACGATTACACTCCGATGTGGAAGCGTTGGACGCTTTCCGCCCTTCCTATGATTCCCACCCGTTTTGGCATCAAACTGATTAACGATGAGGGAATTCAAAAGCAATTCAAAATCATAGAACATCTCATGCAACATGCCGACAGCATCGTCAATTGCGGTGATGCCGGCCAGGAAGGAGAACTGATACAACGCTGGGTCATGCAGAAAGCACAGGCCAAATGTCCTGTCAAACGATTGT
>CACXDY010000388.1 GCA_902766505.1 uncultured Prevotellaceae bacterium | reverse complement strand
GATAGAGTCCCCGACGGTTCAATCTTCCCCCAAAGGATTGGTTTATGATATTTCAGGACGGAGCTTATCCTCCGTAAACCATCACGGAGTCATCATCCAGAACGGACGAAAGTTCGTGGTCAGATAACAGTCTGAGATACCGATGAAAGGAGGGGCGGGATTACCCCACCAAAAGGAATAGTTGTTTTAATGGGTTTTTACATATAAAGATAAATTAAGCGCCTATAAAGCCTATTGACCTGCATTATAGACGCTTATTTTTATCAATTGATTAAGCACGCTTAAACAACCATTTTATTCGTCCTCCTGAAAGAGAGGATCGTCAGGCATCACCATCACTGGCTTCTGCTTTTCAGCCTCCAAGATATTGTCAGGAACATATTTCTTGTCGACCACCAACCGGAAGGTGTACTCTCTGAACCATGGTTCCGTCATAATCAGACAGCCACTTTGTCCTGAGGTTGTTCCCCAACTGTTTTCCACTTTCCACTTCAGCGGTTTTCCATCGGCATCCAAATCCACGGCAGTGAGTGTCATCGCATGAGTGGAACCACTGTCGAACGTCATGATGCGTTGAGCCTTGTCCATGGGGAAGGTGGTGTTGAAGAGAGTAGCATAATCGTAGTTGTCGAGGTCAAGGAATCCGTTCTTGCGGTCAAGCTGCTTAGCCACATCATAGGAGGAATAGAGTTTTCTTCCGTCCTTGATAGAGGCGATAGCCATCTGCTCGATGTCCTCCATAGGCAGGTTGATGTATTTCCAGTTGTGTCCGTCGTAGGTATGACGGTCCATCTCCACTTCATAGGTCTTGTAGTACGGCCGTCTCGGGTCATTCATCGCCATGATGAATGTGCCATTGATTGGCCCGCCCACTGTAGCCTTGTAGAACTCCATCGGAGTATAAATCTTGGTTTCGTCCACAGCCTTTCCTTTCTTGTTGCGGAAGGTGTAAGAGAACTCCTTCACCGGCTCACCAAGGGTGGTGGATAGGATTCGGTAGATGACAGACAGCATCTCTGTCTTACGCTCATTGATAGCCTTCGCCTTCTTGCCATCGGCCACCATCTTGCGCAGTTCCAATCCATACTCACGAAGTTTAGAAGCAATGATTCTGGCCATACGGGAAGTATTATCAGCCGAGTAAGTCTCCGGCTGCACACTCATAGGCACCAGACCATATTTTTCCGCCAAGTCGGCCACACCACAGAAAGTGCCGCCATCGCCGATAGGACTTTTAAAGAGCATGGCGACATACTGGTTTTCCATGGGTTTATCAGCCAGGTCGACAGCAGCCTGCAACATCAGATTGGCTTTTTCCAACTGATCGTAGAAGAACAAGTAATCGTGGGAGAACTCCACGGTGATGGAGTCGCCATGTTCCTTGGCAAAATTGGAGCGGAGCACATTGAGGCCACTGAACATCCAGCACCGTCCACTACTTTTCTGATTGTGTATGGACTGGCTCTTTGTCTCATGACTGAAATGAGTGTCAAGTTTCGACTGGTTTTTGAAATTCTTGGCCAAATCGTCAATGGAATTGGCAGCCACAGCATTGAACAGGGCTTTATCCGCCGACGACCTCGACTGTGATTTCTCTATTTGCCTCAGCATGTCGGCAGTAATACCACCCGATGTTTTCTGGGCAAAGGCGCCATGAGCCACCAGCAAGGCAGTCAGGCAAACAATCATTTTTTTCATCATACTATCACTATTATATTAAAATTCTTGGAAGCTATTCGACTCTGACTATTTCTTCACCACGACGGCATAGATGGCCCTGGCGGTTTCCGCATCCAATTTCACCGGATTGTTTTTCAAGCGGACCGGGTTGACCGATTCCGCCAGCACTTTCAGTTCATGGTCTCTGTCCACACTCTGGGGATTAGTCATCCCGCAAGCTTCAAGGATGCCTCTGAAACAAGCCACCGCCTCTTCTACGGAATCACAACCCATGGCGTGAGCAATCTCCAAGAAAACAGCATTCACATAATCAGCCCCTCTGCTGTCGATGCATTTCTCTGGATGATGTTCCATGTATGTCCATATTTCAGGCAGGCATACAGCCACTGCGTGACCATGAGGAAGGTGGTAGAGCGAGGTGATTTTATAGCTGAAAGCATGAGCTGCGGTAGTCTGCGTGATGCAGATAGCCTGACCAGCCAAGTTGGCGGCTTCCATGATTCGCTCTGCAGCCAGGTTTGTATTATCAAAGATATATTCCCGCCAGTAAGCCATGATGGTCTCTACGGCTTTCTTTGAGATGGTCTTGCTCTCCTTCGTGGAATTGACCGACCACCAAGACTCTATGCCTTGGCAGAGAGCGTCGAGCATGGTGCATTTCTTCTGATATAGCGGTAGTGTCTTAAGCACACGGGGTTCCAGAATAGCCACATCGGGGATAATGCTCGGATGAGTGATACTCTGTTTCTTTCCCTCGTAATAAATGACAGCGAAACGGGTGGACTCACTGCCAGTGCCAGCAGTAGTGGGGATGGCCACCAAAGGTATCCCGGTATCCTCATAAGGCTGGTCGAGAAACAGTTTGGT
>CACXDY010000387.1 GCA_902766505.1 uncultured Prevotellaceae bacterium | reverse complement strand
TTGACGGGAACACCAAGAGCCTCCATTTCAAGGGCCATGCCGTAAATAAAGCGTGCCCAGGTGGCACGGGGACCTTTCCCGTCGTGGAAGTCAAAGTCCACACGGTCTTTCAGGTCAATGGAGTAAGCACGGATGGTGCTCTCTGTGCCATTGGGGCGCATCTCTGCCATGATGCCGCAGTCTACAGCTCCGGGGAACACGAAACCGCCATTATAGTCGGTATGCTCGCCGATGAGGTTGATACGTCCGGGTGAATGATAGATGTTGCCTGTTAGTCCGTCAAAATGCTTGATGAAACGACTTCTTACAAATTCGATATCCATGATTTTTTATTTTTATAATCTCAATACATTAATCTTAAACTTCTAATTTACACTGGGATGTCCTTGTTCACGTTCTTGCAGCCGATGAGTGCATAGAAAAGGATGTAGGCCAGCATGGCGATAACAAGCCAATAGCTCGCAATCGGGCCTGCGCTCTTGGCGATGGCCTCTTGGATGAGCGGCATGATACCACCACCCACAACCATGGTCATAAAGATACCGGAGGCAGCTTCGGTGTATTTGCCAAGTCCTTCAACGGAAAGGTTGAAGATACCACCCCACATGATGGATGTGCAGAGTCCGCAGGCTGCAATGAATATGGTCTTGATGG
Organism: uncultured Prevotellaceae bacterium; assembly: GCA_902766505.1. GTDB lineage: Bacteria > Bacteroidota > Bacteroidia > Bacteroidales > Bacteroidaceae > Prevotella. Next base: position 7,427 of record CACXDY010000387.1, on the reverse strand, counting down.
GGATGTCGTGACCATTGAAGGTGAACGTGGATGACTCTGGCATAAAGATGGCAATCAAAAGAAGAATGATAGCCACAGAGGATACCACGGTCAGCTGCAACTTGGTGGAAACCTTACCGGAGAGCAGACTGGAACTGGCACGACCTACCAACATCATCAGCCAATAGCTTGCTGCAAGTGTTCCACCAATGGCGGCTGAACCCTCGAAGCCAAGGTTGGTGATGTAGAAGTTAAGCTCCATGGGGATACCAATCTCGATACCTACATAGAAGAAGATGGCAATCACGCCCAACAGGCAGTGGCGGAAAGCAATCGGGCTGTGCTCGTACTTAGGTTTCACCTTGCCAAGGGTGGGCTCGGGGATGTCAACACGGCTGATGATAAAGAACGAAATGGCGAAGACGGCCATGCCGATGAAGAGCAATGGAGCCACTTTGCCCATGTTGGTGTTCTCTGTCACAGTTCCCACGAGAAGTCCTGTCAGCAACGGGGTGAGCGTAGCGGTCAGAGAGTTCATGGTGCCGCCAATCTGGATGAATTGGTTGCCTCTGTTACCACCACCACCAAGAATGTTGAGCATAGGATTGACTACGGTGTTCAGCATGCAGACGCAGAAACCGCAAATGAATGCTCCGAGAAGATAAATCAAGAGGTTCAGGGCTACTGGAATCCCGTCGTAATTGAACACGAAGGTGCCAGCACCTGCTATGCTGGAAAGATATTGCAGCGCAAGACCAACGATGCCTACCACAAGGGCGATAAGGGCTGTCTTTTTATAGCCGTACTTGATGAGCATCTTGCCGGCAGGAATGCCCATGAACAGATAGGCTGCGAAGTTCATCAGGTTACCCCATGCCTTGGCGAATGGATAGGTGTATCCCCAGATATTGCCGAATGGTGCGCCCATGTTGGTGACGAAACTGATCATCGCAAATATGAAGCACATGGTGACGATGGCTACAATATTGGTTTTCTTTTCTTGACTCATGTTGTCTTTTAGGTTTGATTATTGTTTAAGTTTTCAAATACTAAATAGGTTCGCTCTTCTTCTCAGACGGAGCTTATTTCCTTACGCCGAACTGATAGATGGTCTTCTGCTTGTAACGGCGACCGGGTTTCAGTATGACGGAGGGGAAATAGGGGCGGTTGGGGCTGTCGGGGAAATGCTGGCACTCGAAGCAGATACCGCTCCTGCGGGGGAACGTGGCACCGTGCTGGCCCTTGTAGCCGTCTGCCCAGTTGTCGGTATATACTTGTACACCTGGCTCTGTCGTATAGACATCCATCGTACGGCCGCTCTTTGGCTCATAAATGCGGGCTGCGAAACTCATCTCTCCCTCTTCATGCTTGTTGAGTACGAAACAGTGGTCGTAGCCTGCTCCGTTGCGAATCTGCTCATTATCGGCATCGATGTCCCTGCCAATGGGTTTCGGGGTGCGGAAGTCGAAAGGTGTGTCTTTTACAAAACGGATTTCTCCTGTAGGGATGGATGTCTCGTCGATGGGGATGTAGAAGTCGGCATTGATTTCGCATTCCAAGTCGTCAATTGTCGGCGTGGGGTCTGCTATGCCTGCAAGGCTGAAGAAAGCGTGGTGGGTGAGGTTGATGATGGTCATCTTGTTGGTTGTGGCAAGATACTCAATCATCAGTTCATTGTCATTGGTAAAGGTGTAGACAACGGTCACTTTCAGTTCACCGGTGAAACCTTCCTCACCATAAGCGGAAATCAGTTCCAGCACAAGCGACTGGTCGTTCATCTGGGTGGCATCCCATACGCGAGCATGGAATCCCTTCGGACCTCCGTGAAGGGCATTAGGACCATTGTTGATGGCCAACTGATAATCTTTGCCTCTCAAACGGAACTGGCCCCTGCAGATGCGGTTGCCGAAACGGCCGATCAGTGTGGAAAGGTAGGGCTCCGGTGAGTTGATGACATCCTGGATATTGTCATGACCCTGAATGACATTGGCATAGTTGCCGTCTCTGTCAGGCACCATGATGGCCACAACGGCTCCTCCGTAATTGGTGATGGCTACTTCGTTTCCAAGGCTGTTCTTCAGAATATACAAATCTGTGTTTTTACCATTGATCGTGGTCTGGAAGTCCTCTCTTCTCAAACCACAAAGGTTTTCTGTTTCTAATGTGTTCATAATACTTTAGCGTTATTAGTTATGTAGTCTGCAAAATAAGTCAAAAAAAACGAGAATAGCAAAAGAAAGCGTGGAAAAGTGTTTTTTTACAACTGTTAAAAACAATTAAAAGTCACCGCCGCGGCGATGACTTCTCTCTTCTTGTCCTTATTGTGTTGACGGGATAATTTCATGATTGCAGGAATGCCAGCAGATCTGCCACCACATAACTGCTGCCGCCTACAAAAATAAAGTCGTCTTCAGCAGCTTCCTGAAGAGCAGTGCGATAGGCTGCGGAAACAGTAGGGTAGGCCGTCCCCGTTAGCTGTAGGGCCTGTCCGATGCGCATCACTTCTTGTTCGCTGATGGCCCGTTTGCTGCTTGCCTTAGTGTAGTAGTATTGCGCCCTTTGGGGAAGCATCTGCATGACGGTATGGATATCCTTGTCGTCGACCATGCCGAAAACGATGCGGAGCGTACGACAGGACTGACGGCTGATTTGTTGGGATAGATACTGCCAGCCGCCCACGTTGTGGCCCGTGTCGCAAATGACGGTGGGTTTGTCGTTGAGTTTTTGCCAACGGCCCAACAACCCCGTCATGCTGCAGACATGGGCCATGCCATTGGCGACATGCTGGTCGCCAATGGTGAAACCTGCCTTGCGAAGCACATCCACTGCTTTCAGGATGGTGTTGGTGTTCCTGGCTTGATAATCTCCACCTAACTGACCGTACAATTGGCCGTAAGTTTGGGTATGATAGATGATGCCTCCGTTAGCATCATGCTCAAAACTTTCCACGGCAGGCTGGTCTTGTGCAAACAAGATGGGGGAACCTGTCCGTAGCGCCGTTTCCTCAAACACCGGACGTGTCTGCACGGTGGCCTCGCCGATTAATGCTGGTACACCAGATTTGAGAATACCTGCCTTCTCTGCAGCGATTTGAGGCAGTGTTGTACCCAGAAACTGGGTGTGGTCCAGGCTGATGTTCGTGATGACCGACAGCTTGGGGATAATGATGTTGGTGCAGTCCAGACGTCCGCCCAACCCGACTTCTATCACAGCCACATCTACTTTCTTTTCAGCGAAATAGAGAAAGGCCATGGCTGTGGTGAGCTCAAAGAATGACGGATGGAGCGGCTCGAAGAATGGGCGGTATTTCTTTACAAAATCGATGACAAACCTTTGGCTGACACACCGGCCGTTTACCCGAATGCGTTCGCGGAAATCCACCAGGTGTGGTGAGGTGAAAAGACCTACTTTCAGACCGCTTGCTTGAAGAATGGCAGCCAGGGTATGCGACACCGAACCTTTGCCGTTGGTGCCTGCCACATGGATGGTGGCATAAGCTTGATGTGGGTGACCTAAATGCTCGTCGAGCGCCAGCGTAGTGGAAAGCCCTTCTTTATAAGCACCTGCCCCGATCTTCTCGAAGACCGGGGTGCTATTGTAGAGGTATTCCACCGTTTGCTGGTAGTTCATGTTGCCTCTTGTTTAGGAGAAATAATTCTTGAACTTTTGGAAAATGTTTTGCTTGGTGGCCTTGTCGCTTTGGAAATTGTCGCTGTGGCGCATCTTCTCCAAAGATTCTTTTTCCTCACGGCTCAGTGTCTTGGGAACATACACGCTGATGTTGACGATGATGTCTCCATTGCCAGAGCCATAACCTTGTACGGCGGGCAGGCCTTTGCCACGCAAACGTTTGGTGGTGCCCGGTTGTATGCCTGGCTCAAGGTTGATCTTGAGCGATTTTCCTTCCACGGTGGGTATTTTTACCTCACCACCGAGAGCTGCAGTCGGGAAGTCAAGGAGGAGGTTGTAAATCAAATCGTTGTCTTGCCTGATAAAGGTGCTGTTGTCCTCTTCGGAGATAAACACCTGTATGTCGCCGGGAATACCATTGTGGGGGGCGGCATTGCCTTTACCCTGAATGGTGAGAACCATGCCGTCTGCTACACCTGCAGGTATCTTCACCTCCACGACTTCCTCTCCCTTGATGACACCATCGCCACCACATTCATGGCACTTGTTCTTGATGACGGTTCCTTCACCATGACAGGTGGGACAGGCTCCTTGGGTCTGCATGATGCCGAAAAGGGTCTGTTTGGTCTGGACGGTATAGCCGCTTCCGTGGCATGTGGGGCAGGTATCCGGTGTTGCACCTCCCTCTGCGCCGGTACCATGGCAATGGGGGCAGGTGATGTCTTTTTTCACGCGGAATTTCTTGGTCACTCCAGTGGAAACCTCCAAAAGGCTCATCTTCACCTTCAGACGGAGGTCGTTGCCGCGGAATTTGCGCTGACTGGAGCCCCGGCTTCCGCCGAATCCGCCAAAACCGCCGAATCCTCCATCGAAAACACTGCCAAACATCTGGAAAATGTCATCCATGGAGAAACCGCCACTACTGAAACCGCCAAAGCCGCCTGGGGCATCAAAACCAAACTGGTCGTATTGCTGGCGCTTCTTGGGGTCGTGGAGCACATCGTAGGCTTCGGCAGCCTCCTTAAATTTCTCCTCGGCTTCCTTATTACCGGGATTCCGGTCGGGGTGATACTTGATGGCTATCCGGCGGTAGGCTTTCTTGATTTCTTCCTCGCTGGCATCTTTCGCCACGCCAAGTACCTCGTAGTAATCTCTCTTGTTTGCCATTGATTGTTATTCCGTTATTGGCCTACGGCCACTTTTGCGTAGCGTATCACCTTGCCGTTGAGTGTATAGCCGGTCTGTACGCAGTCTACCACCTTGCCTTTCTTGTCGTCTCCCAAACCGGGCACCATGGCGATGGCTTCGTGATAATCAGTGTTGAAATCCTTGTCTTTGGTCTCTATGCGCTCCACTCCCTCGCCTTCAAGGATTTTAATGAACTTCTTATAAATCAAATCAATACCTTCACGGATGGCTTCGATGTCATCCGTCTTCTTGCCGTTCTCGATGGCTCTTTCCATGTCGTCGATGACGGGAAGTATCTTGGTAATGGTTTTCTCACCACCATTGAGAATCAGTTCGGATTTCTCCTTGATGGTGCGTTTGCGGTAGTTGTCAAACTCTGCAACTTTGCGCAGATACTTGTCGTTGAGTTCAGCGATTTTCTCCAATGCCTGGTCCAATGGGTCTTTCTCCGCATTGCTTTCTGCCTCGGCCTCTTCAGGCTTTTCTTCTGCAGCATTTTCTGCAGCATCCTCTTTGGCTTCAGACTCTTGGGTATTGGTATCTTCGGTTGCGGCCTCTTCGTTGGCCGATGTGGTCTCTTCCTGAGGATTGAGCCCCTCTTCTTGGATTTCTTCTTTATTGTTGTCTTCGTTCATAGTCGTTGATGTTTTGTTCTGAACCTTGTGCAGCAAAAAACTTGCCAAACTCGAAAATGGTTGGGCAAGTTTCTTGTTTTTCTTGTTTTTTGACTTGGTTTTATGCTGTGCCATACATTTTTTCCTTCTGTGCTTTGATGGCATCGTCATAGATGTAGTCATCGTATTGCATCAACTTGTCTATCGTGCCCGATGGGGTCAATTCGATGATACGGTCTGCCACAGTCTGGATGAACTCATGGTCGTGACTGGCAAAGAGGATGTTGCCCTTGAAGGTCACCAAGTTGTTGTTGAATGCCTGGATACTTTCCAAGTCAAGATGGTTAGTGGGGGTGTCGAGAATCAGGCAGTTGGCGTTCTTCAGCTGCATACGTGCTATCATGCACCGCATTTTCTCGCCACCGCTCAAAACATTGACCTTTTTCTCTACTTCCTCTTGCTTGAAGAGCATACGGCCTAAATAACCTTTCATCATGACTTCATTGCCAACACCGAACTGACTGAGCCAGTCAACGAGATTGAGGTCACTCTTGAAAAATTCGGTGTTGTCGAGGGGCAGATAAGCAGTAGTAATGGTGATGCCCCACTTGTAGGTGCCGGCATCGGCCTGACGGTTGCCGTTGATGATTTCGAAAAGGGCGGTCATAGCCTTGGGGTTGTGGCTCAGGAAAACAGTCTTCTGGCCTTTTTCGATGTTGAAGCTCACATTGTCGAACAGCACGGTGCCATCAGCATCCACTGCCTTGAGGCCTTCCACTTCCAGTATCTGGTTGCCGGGCTCACGTTCCATATTAAACAAGATGCCGGGATATTTGCGTGATGAAGGACGGATTTCCTCCACGTTGAGCTTCTCGAGCATCTTCTTGCGGCTTGTGGTCTGCTTGCTCTTTGCCACATTGGCAGAGAACCGGCGGATGAACTCCTCGAGTTCCTTACGCTTCTCCTCGGCCTTCTGTTTCTGGTTCTGAGCCTGACGGAGAGCCAACTGCGAACTTTGATACCAGAATGAATAGTTTCCCGCAAACACAGTCACCTTGCCGAAGTCGATGTCGACGGTCTGGGTGCTCACGGCATCGAGAAAGTGGCGGTCGTGGCTCACGACGAGCACGGTCTGCTCCACATTGCTCAGGTATTCTTCCAACCATTGAACGGTGTCAAGGTCCAGGTCGTTGGTGGGCTCGTCGAGCAGCAGGTTGTCGGGGTGGCCAAAAAGTGCTTTGGCAAGCATTACGCGGACTTTCTCATTTCCTGAAAGCTCACTCATGAGTTTGTTGTGGAGAGCTTCCTTGATGCCAAGGTTAGAGAGCAGCATGGCGGCATCACTCTCGGCATTCCATCCGTCCATCTCGGCGAATTTCTCTTCCAACTCTGCCACGCGGTTGCCGTCGTCGTCATTGAAGTCTGGTTTCATATAAAGGGCCTCACGCTCTTTCATGTTCTGCCATAATGGCTGATGACCCATCATGACGGTGTCTAAAACGCTGAACTCATCGTATTTGAAATGGTCCTGGTCCAACACGGACAGACGCTCGCCCGGACCTAATTCGATGGTGCCTTTGTTGGGCTCCAATTCGCCACTAATCGCTTTGAGCAAAGTGGACTTTCCGGCGCCGTTGGCACCAATCACACCGTAAATGTTACCTGCGGTGAATTTGATATTTACATCTTTGTAAAGGGTTCGCTTGCCGAACTGTATGGCAAGATTGGTGACTGTAATCATGCTTTTTTTATTATTCGAATAATATGGGAATGGGAAAATATGCCCACTTCTGTTTCAGTGTGCAAAATTACATAAAAATCCCCATATTCTTACCACTTAGCCCAAGATTTTCTTCTTGTCACTACCTGGGAAAAGGTAATTCATCATTTTCTGAGGCACTTCTTCTTGGTTCCGTCACTGTACAAGGTAATGTATACACCCGGACGAAGGGGCGGTGAGGAGAGCCGGTGCCCGTTGAGGTCATACCAGCCTTTCACGGTGGCTTTTTTGCCTTC
>CACXDY010000386.1 GCA_902766505.1 uncultured Prevotellaceae bacterium | reverse complement strand
CGTAGTCGCGTGCCATGGTCAGCATAGTTGCCATGTGCTCTTTCTCACGTTTCTGGTCTGTATTGAGAAGGCTCATATAACCCTCACGTCCACCCCAGAACACATAGTTGGAACCACCGAGCTTGATAGTAGCGTCGATAGCGTTCTTGATTTGAACGGCAGCACGTGCGACTACGTCGAAATCAGGGTTGGTAGCAGCACCATTCATGTAGCGCTTGTTGCCGAACACGTTGGCGGTACCCCACAAAAGTTTGATATTGGTGCCTTTCATCTTCTCCTGAGCATAGTCAGTGATGGCCTTCATGCGAGCCTCATACTCAGCGATGCTGTCACCCTCCTCTACGAGGTCGATATCGTGGAAGCAGAAGTATTCGATGCCCAGTTTGTCCATGATTTCGAAACCGGCGTCCATCTTGTCCTTTGCACGCTGTACGGCATCATCAGCCTTGTCCCACTCATAACTGCGGGTCTGTCCACCGAACTGGTCGCCAGAAGCGCCACCGAGTGTATGCCACCAAGCCATGGCGAATTTCAGCCAATCTTTCATCTTCTTGCCCATGACCACTTTCTCGGGCTCATAATAATGGAATGCTAACACATTTTTGCTCTCAGTTCCCTCGAAAGGAATCTTTCCGATTTGAGGAAAATACTCTTTTGCCATAATTTTGTTTATAATGAATTAGTTGTTAAAAAGAAAATAATGATTCAGATTAAAAATTACCGGGGCATCTGCTCCACACCCTGCAAGCATTTCTTCCAGTTGGCATAAGCGTCGAGGTATTCATTGCGGCGCTTGTTGTCGGGTTCAATAACAGCCAGTTTCTTGAGAGTAGCGAATGCCTCGCGGTTGTCTTTGTAGAGTCCGCAACCGATGCCGGCGCCCTTGGCTGCACCCACGCTACCATCGGTCTCAAGCAACTCGATGGTGGCTCCACTCACGCCTGCGAGAGTATCGCGGAAGAGTGGGCTGAGGAACATATTGGCCCGTCCGGCATGTATTTTTTGGATGTCCATCCCCATATGCTGCATGATTTCCATGCCATAGCAGAAACTGAACACGATGCCTTCCTGTGCAGCACGCATGATATGAGCTTTTCCATGCTTGTTGAAATTGATGCCATGGATGGAGCAACCCACTTCCTTATTCTCGAGCACACGCTCAGCACCATTGCCGAACGGTATGATGGTGACGCCATCGCTTCCAATAGGCACCTGTGCCATAAAGTCGTTCATCTCGGCATAGGAAATGCCCTCTGGGGCCACTGTGCGGCGCACCCATGCGTTGAGGATGCCTGTGCCATTGATGCAAAGCAACACGCCCAGTCTGTCGAGTTCCTTAGTATAGTTGACGTGAGCGAATGTATTCACACGGCTCTTCTTATCATAGTTGATTTCTCCGAGAACGCCATAAACGACTCCAGAAGTACCTGCCGTACTTGCTATCTCACCAGGTTCGAAGACATTGAGAGAGAGCGCATTGTTGGGTTGGTCACCGGCACGGTATGAAATGGGTGTTCCAGCCTTCAATCCCAATTCTGCTGCGGCCGCCTCGCTCACTTCGCTCTGCACACTGAAAGTGGGCACGATATCGGGAACGAGAGCATTGTTGAATCCGAAGTAACTCATGAGGAAATCAGCCACTTTCTTCTCCTTGAAGTCCCAGAACATGCCTTCGCTCAGTCCGCTGATGGTGGTATTGACTGTACCGCTGAGTCTCATGGCGAGATAGTCGCCCGGGAGCATGAACTTATAGACCTTGTCAAACAACTCAGGCTCGTTGTCCTTCACCCAAGCGAGTTTGGCAGCTGTGAAATTACCTGGAGAGTTGAGCAGATGTCCCAGACATTGTTCGGCGCCTAATTCCTCAAAAGCTTTCTCACCATAAGGAACGGCTCTGGAGTCGCACCAGATGATAGAAGGTCTGAGCACATTGAGGTCCTTGTCCACACACACCAGTCCGTGCATCTGATAGGAGATACCAATAGCTGTGATGTCCTCACCTTTTGCCCCTGTGTCGGCCATGATTTTCTGCAGGCTCATCTTAGCATACGTCCACCAAGATTCAGGATCCTGTTCGGCCCATCCTGTTTTCACTGCCTTTATTGGTGCTTCACTTTCAGGGAAAAAAGCTGATGCAGCGCATTCGCCCGAGTCTGCATCCACAAGCGATGCCTTGACAGAGCTGCTGCCGACATCGAAACCTAATAGATATTTTCTTGACATAGTTATTTGATTTAATCGGATTGTGGCGGGATATCACCGCAACAGATGCAAAGATAAACAATTATTTTTGTCGGTATGCGCTAATAATGGTTAAAAAAAGGGTGATGAAACAAAAATGCAACAATATGATAAAACTAAACAAGTCGCCAGTCTTGTGTTTTTGAACATACCATAAAGAAAAAGCCGGCACCATTAGGTACCGGCTTTTTCTTTATCTTGTAAACGTTAGATTATGCGAGAGTGAAAAGACCTTCCTCTTCTTTGATCTTGCCCTCTTTGAAGAGCCAACCCATACCGAGCAGAGTCTCCTCCTCAGAGATTTTTGCAGCTTTAGCAATTTCCTTAACTGTCATAGCCTTCTCGGCTGCAAACAGAGCCTGATAAACATCACCAGCCTTGAAACCTACGGTCTCAGCGTTGATAACTACTTCCACTTTCTTGGCAACTTTCTTTGTTGCTGTCTTCTTCACAGCTGCTTTCTTCTCTGTAGCAGCCTTTGTTGTTGCTTTCTTTTCTGCCATAATTAAGTAAAAACAAAATAGTAAATGTTGATCTTTTTTGTCAACTGTTTAATTTTGTTGCAAAATTACCACTTTTCGCTTTAAGAATCTACTTGTTTATCAGACAGTTGTTCAATTTTGTTGATTTTCTTGATTTAAATCAATCTTGATGTGCAATTCATCCAACTGTTTGGGGTCGAGTTCGGAAGGAGCCTCCAACATGACATCCCGCCCACTGTTGTTTTTCGGGAAAGCGATGCAGTCGCGGATGCTGTCCAATCCTGCGAAAATGGAAACGAAACGGTCGAGTCCAAAAGCAAGACCAGCATGAGGCGGAGCCCCATATTTGAAGGCATTGATGAGGAATCCGAATTGAGCCATAGCCCTCTCAGGCGTGAATCCCAGGATATCAAACATCTTAGCCTGTAGTTTGCTGTCGTGTATACGCAGGCTTCCACCTCCCACCTCGATACCATTGCAGACGAAGTCATAGGCTTTTGCCCTTACCTGCTCAGGATGCTCGTCAAGCAGAGGAATATCATCGGGGTTAGGCATGGTGAACGGATGGTGGGTAGCCATCAGGCGCTGCTCCTCATCACTCCACTCAAACAGGGGGAAGTCGACAATCCAAAGGCATTCAAACTTGTTCTTGTCGCGCAATCCGAGCCGTTCGCCCATCTCCAATCTGAGGGTGCAGAGCTGCACCCGTGTCTTGTTGGCATTGTCGCCACTGAGTATGAGCACGAGGTCGCCATCGTTAGCACCCATTTTCTCCTTGAGAGCCAACAAAGTCTCCTGAGAGTAGAACTTATCGACAGAACTTTTGATAGTGCCATCGGCATTGTATTTCACATAGACGAGTCCCTTGGCACCCACCTGCGGACGTTTCACGAAATCGGTGAGCTGGTCGAGTTGTTTGCGTGTATAGGAAGCACATCCAGGCACACAAATGCCTCCGATGTAGGCAGCGCTGTCGAACACGGGGAACGAACCAGTTTTCAACACATCCATCAGTTCCACGAACTCCATACCGAAACGGAGATCAGGTTTGTCGCTGCCAAAGCGGCGCATGGCCTCATGCCAAGGCATTTGCTGGAGTTTTGCAGGAAGTTCCACACCAAGAATCTCCTTGAAGAGGTGTCTGCACATTTCCTCGAAGAGGTCGATGACATCGTCTTGCTCGACGAACGACATCTCGCAGTCAATCTGAGTAAACTCGGGTTG
>CACXDY010000385.1 GCA_902766505.1 uncultured Prevotellaceae bacterium | reverse complement strand
TATGGCCGCCTGTCGTGTCATAGTTGACGGTTGATTTGGTGATGATGACGGAGTCGAGAGCATGACGGGTCCAACTCACGTCGGTCAGTTGATGAAAATAGGTGGGTGAGCACTCCACTGATTCAAAATGAGGGATGTTGGTCTTGCTAATAGACACGGTGTCTAAATGCTGTATCGACTGGTTGTCTGTTAGTGAGAAGACCATCACGTCAGTATCTTGTGTATAGCTGACAGGGAGAGTCCATTCTGATTTACCTGATAAGCTATTAAGTATTGTGCTGTCTGAACCATTTGAACGTATGATGCTGATAGACAATGTTCCCGGGATTTCAGACGCTTCATCACCTAACTTGTATTTCAGACATACGAGGTTGTTGATGGAGCAATCGATGGAGGAGCAACCTGCCAAAACAACTATTGCAACCAAGAATGGAATTAGTCGCCGCATCGGATGGCCTCCTCGATTTGATAGTCATTGCGGGTGCTGGAGGAACGGCTGATAAGGTCACCAAGGAATCCTGTCAAAAACAGCTGGGTTCCCAATATCATCATGGTCAATGAGATATAGAAATAGGGGGAGTCGGTAACCAGACGCTGAGGAATACCACGCGACAAGGCTATCAGTTTGCCAGCTCCTATGATGACGGCTGCCAAAAAACCGATGAAGAACATGATGGTGCCTAAAAAACCGAATACGTGCATAGGCTTTCTGCCAAAACTGCTGAGGAACCATAGGGTGAGCAGGTCAAGATAACCATTGACAAAACGGTTGAGACCGAATTTAGATTTTCCGTATTTGCGGGCCTGATGATGGACCACTTTCTCTCCAATCTTATCGAAACCTGCATTTTTCGACAAATAGGGGATGAAACGGTGCATCTCACCGTATACCTCGATGTTTTTCACCACATCACGCCGGTATGCTTTCAAACCGCAGTTGAAATCATGCAAGTTCTTGATGCCGCTGATTCTGCGCACAGTGGCATTGAATAATTTGGTGGGTATGGTCTTCGACAGTGGGTCGTAACGCTTTTGTTTGTAACCCGAAACAAGGTCGTAACCGTCGACCTTTATCATCCGATACAATTCCGGTATCTCGTCGGGGGAATCTTGCAAATCGGCATCCATCGTAATGACAACATCTCCTTTCGATTCCTTGAAGCCACAATACAAGGCAGGACTTTTGCCATAGTTTCGGCGGAATTTGATGCCCCGCACATGTTCCGACTGGCTGGAGAGTTCCTCTATCACGTTCCATGAATGGTCGGTGGAACCGTCATTAATAAAGATAACCTCATAGGAGAACCCATGCTCCTGCATGACCCGCTCTATCCATGCAAACAGTTCTGGGAGCGACTCTTCTTCGTTGAAAAGGGGAATGACGACTGATATATCCATGTTTTGCTGATTTTTTTATTTAATTACGTGGACGCCAGTATTTCTTTGAACTGGCATATAATGCGGTTGTGAGCGACATGACAACACCCGCCATCATGTTCGACCACAACAATTGCAAGGCAATGTCGATAGGACGGAGTTTCTGCATGTTTTCCACAAATTGGGATGCAGTATCCTTTGGATACCCCATACTCTCCATCGTCTTGATAAAATCCGGGTCACTTAACATCTGCGTATAGCTGTTGATGACCAAGCCATGGTCAAGGTATTGGAAATATGCCCATTGAACAATGGCCAAGATGAGAGAGGCATGGAAAACTGTCAAAACCGAATGAGCAAAGGCATGCTTGTAACTGATCTGACCATCACACACTTTCTGAGCGTAATTGCTCGTCAGGATTCCTACCATGAATGGGGTGAGAATAATTGTGGCCAACCAGAACATGCCGAATATGGGCTGATGGAAATAACCTATGAAAAAAGCAAAGCTTATCATCCACATAAGCCCCAATTTCGCTCCGTCAACACGGGCAAATGCACGCATTCTGATATATGATTCGGCTGAAGGCATTATCTATGTTTGATTTTAGTATGCAAAGGTAAGAAAAACTCCACAAAAACCATTAGCTTTCGCAAAGAATAAAAAATAATGTGTTAAAAAATATAAAAAACATAGCCTTCAAAACTTACTCTTCGTTTTTTTTAATACCTTTGCAGCCGCAAAACGGGTAAGTCTTGCACGGCCAGCTCCCTGCGAATCCTCCAGGACGGGAACGTAGCAAAGGTAGTAGGTTGAGCGGCGCGATGTAAGTAGCTTACCCACCCGCCTCTTTAGCTCAGTTGGCCAGAGCACGTGATTTGTAATCTCGGGGTCGTTGGTT
>CACXDY010000384.1 GCA_902766505.1 uncultured Prevotellaceae bacterium | reverse complement strand
TCTAATGTCTGCCATTCTTCAGTTTCGGTGTTTCGCCCTTGTAGCAGGCAAGTTCGTGTGATATATGAAGCATGCTCGCAGGCTGCGTTGGTAAGATGCCAGCCACTCAATAGGGTTGGCTTACCAAGGTCAAATACCACATAGTTGGGGGCTTGTTGGGCATCACACCATTTGGTGTCTTTCCTGCCGTCGGTCAGGTAAATTGCTCTCTCTGCATCGTTTACCTCACCTGAAACGGCTATAATCCGGGCATTTTTCAGCAAATTCTCTGCCCGTCTTTCATTTTGGTTGCCATTATCTGTTTTCCCTTCATCGAGTAGCGAGGTCTTGAACAGAGGCTGGGCCGCTATGGCATCATTCTCATCGTTGGCCAAGGTGGCAGCGAAAACAACCACATGTTCATCGTTGGGTAACGTCACTTGACGTGTTCCTTTAGGCAAGTTGATACAGATACGGAACATATAGGTGAATTCATAAGGCTCATCATCTATAGTGGAATGGCGGTGGCTTCCCACATAGGCTATCTTGGCATCTTTAACATATCCTTGGGTGTGGTTGTCATGCCCCCACTGTCCGATGAATCCAGTGTAGTTGGGCACGTTGAAACGTTGCTGTGTCTTTCCCGTCTTGAATTCCGCTATTCTGTCGTCTTGGTCGGAAGCCACAAGCAGATATAGATGACGGTAATCCTTGTCTGCCGACCAGCTCAAGGTGTTGCCTTTGCAGGTGACCCCATTGGCGGCGTCTTTTTCACCAAAAAGGAAGGGGATGTTGTCCACTGTAATTCCTTCGTCGGGTAACAACTCTGCGGCATAACTGTATCCTCCCTCAAAATTGGCTGCCGATCTGAATTCATTGAAACTAAAACAATGACGGTCATAGGGCAGTGAAAGTATCTGCGTGTCAATTGGATTGTTCGCCTGTTTTGCAAGGGTTACTTTGTAGGTCCTCACACCAAATGGATTGATTTCAATGTCGAGAGAGGACCCTTTGAAGGTGGCTGTTCTGCGGGTGCGTTCAGTGCCGTCTGCCTCCACCGCTTTTACGATATCTCCGGCAAAAGTAAGTTTGGCGTGTTGGGTGCCTTTCCCGCTTGTTTCGTAAACGCGTACCACATATTCATCGCTCACTTCGGCTTGTTTCAGTGCTCGTATGGCTATCTGGTCATTGTCGGAAGAAACGAAAGAGAACAAGTTTCCTATTTTGCCCTTGTGCTTGTCGGCAAAGAAGGTTCTAAGCGGACTGTTAAGCATGTCGGACTGCCGAACCGCCTTTGGAGAATCAAGTGTGCCCTCATGGCCTATCAGACTATAAGTGAAGACATGATGTCCATAGTCTTGGGTTGCCTGATAGGCATACGCTCTGTTGGGTTGTGGTGAATAGAGCAGCGATAAACGGAGTGTATGGTCATCAGGCTTATCCCATCCATAGCGTGAATCATTGAGGATGGTAACGCCATAGGAACCTGAACGGTCGGTCAGGTCGGTCCACTGATGGGCATAGACCTCGAATAGGTTCTCTTTATTGTTCCCCCGACGTACGTGCCCCAGGCCGATGTCATAGGTAGCTTCTTCATTATCCACATTGAGGGCGAACTCTGCTTTCAACAGTGCATTGGGTGAGTGCCAGTCTACCTCATTCTCGATATCTATACGCTCCTCCAAATTTCCCTCATAGAGATGGATGCGTTGTAAGATGTCGGAGTCGCCAAAACGTTTTCTCACAACGATTGTCTGTCTGAGAACTCCTTTCTCTACACTAATTTCCGTGGCTCCGTGAACGGGCAATGGTTCTTTGTCGAGGGTGTTTTTCTGTATCTCCCAAGCTGGCCATTGTGGCGAACGGCAGTCATCAAACACCACGAGGCGGAGGCTTTTCCCTGGCTGTACGAGTTGCTTGTTGGATTTTTTGTCCACAAGAGAGATGATGTCACCATAGTCATTGACTTCAAGGGCATATCTTGATGATTCGATGGACTTGCCATTGGATGGCTTGGCAGACTTAAGACTACCAGCTTGCCGTAAGTCGTATATGGCAATTCCTGTGGAGGGGATATCTGCATCAAAGAGCACAAAATGTTGCCCATTGCGCTCAATGACCTGCGACCGTACTTTTTTTCCATTAGGCGACACCACGGCATAATCATTCGTTCCATTGACCTTCACTTCAGCTACAGAGCTTACTGGAAATGTCTCGTTGTTGTATACGGCTATGGGCTTCCCTTTTGTCTGGGTGTTCAGTTGGCTGGTGATGGCCGACACGCTGTGGGTAAGTAT
>CACXDY010000383.1 GCA_902766505.1 uncultured Prevotellaceae bacterium | reverse complement strand
GCGAAACAATGGCAAAGAAAAAGCCCTTACCACTCTATGAAAATGTCACCATTCAGGATTGTGCCGCCGAAGGCAAATGCGTGACAAGAATTGACGACAAAGTCATCTTCGTTCCATTTGTTGTGCCAGGTGATGTCGTCGACCTGCAGATTCGCAAGAAGCGCAAGAGCTATTGCGAGGCAGAGGCCGTTCGCCTCAATACACCCAGCCCGTTGCGTCAGGAACCAATGTGCAGTCATTTCGGAGTATGTGGTGGTTGCAAGTGGCAGATACTGCCCTATGCAGAGCAGCTGCGGATGAAAGAGCGCCAGGTGCGCGACCAACTCACCCGTATCGGCAAAGTGGAATTGCCCGAGCTCCGTCCCATCCTCGGTTCGGTGAAGACCCGTGAATACCGCAACAAGATGGAGTTTGAATGCTGCAACAAGCGCTGGCTCACCCGCGAGGAGATAGCCTCGGGTGCTGCTTATGACAACATGAACGCCATCGGTCTTCATATCACCGGCGCTTTCGACAAAGTGCTCCCCATAGAGAAATGCCTGCTGATGGATGATTTGCAGAACGAAATCCGCAATGCCGTGCGCGACTATGCCGACAACATGGGGATGACATATTTCGACATCCGACAGCAGACCGGTCTACTCCGTGACATTATGATCCGCAATTCCAACACTGGAGAATGGATGGTGCTCATTCAATTCCATTTCGAGGATCCAGACGACAAAGAGCGTGCCGAGGCGATGTTGGACCATCTGTCAGAACGGTTTCCGCAAATCACCTCGCTACTGTATGTGGACAACCAGAAATGCAATGACACCTTCGGTGACCTGGAAGTCGTGACTTATCGCGGCAAGGACCATATCTATGAGATGATGGAAGACCTCCGGTTCAAGGTAGGTCCAAAGAGTTTCTATCAGACCAATACCGACCAGGCGCATGTGCTTTACTCCGTAGCCCGTGAGATGGCGGCCTTGACAGGCAACGAGCTGGTCTACGACCTTTACACCGGAACAGGAACCATTGCCAACTTTATCGCCCGTCAGGCCCGCCAAGTCATCGGTATCGAATATGTGCCTGAAGCCATTGCCGACGCCAAGGTCAACTCCTCAGAGAACGGCATCACCAACACCCTGTTCTATGCCGGCGACATGAAGGACATCCTCACCGATGAATTCATCGCCGAACACGGCCGTCCCGATGTGCTCATCACCGACCCACCACGCGCCGGCATGCATCCCGACGTGACGCAAACCATCCTGCGTGCTCATCCTCAAAGAATTGTCTATGTGAGCTGCAACCCCGCCACTCAGGCCCGCGATCTGGCCGACCTCGACATTGACTACCAAGTGGCCGCCGTGCAACCCGTGGACATGTTTCCACACACACCACATGTAGAGAACGTGGTGCTGCTCATAGCCAGACATTAGCCTTTCAAGCCTAACGACATCTAATCATTATTATTCACAATACACTTAAATGCAACACTATGAAAAAGAGAATGATTATCACCTGCCTGATGCTGATATCTGTCCTCAGCATTAGCGCGCAGACTGACAAGAAATGGTATGACAACTTCAAGCTCAGCGGCTACGGCATGTTGCAGTATCAATACCAAGACCCTAACGAAAAAGAAGAGAACTCCTTCAACCTGAGGCTGTTGCGTATGATTCTCGATGGCAAGATCGGCGACTGGGACTGGAGAGCCCAGATACAAGGAACCAACGCCAAGGGTCCAGCCGAACCCACTGTACAGCTCGTCGACCTCTACACAGAATGGGTGAAATACAGACCCGCCCGCATAAGAATCGGACAATTCAAGCGCGCCTTCACCTTTGAGAACCCCACCCACCCCATCACACAAGGATGGTATGCCTATGCCGACGTCATCAACCGTCTTTCCGGATTTGGCGACCGTGCCGGCGAGAAATCATCAGGTGGCCGCGATATCGGTATCCAGTTGCAGGGTGACCTCATCAAGAATGCCGCCGGCCGTGAGTTGCTGCATTATCAAGTGGGTGTGTACAACGGCGAGGGAATCAATCGCAAGGACAAGGACAACCGCAAGGATATCATCGGCGGTCTGTGGGTCATGCCCATCAAGGGTATGCGTATAGGTGCCTTCGGTTGGACGGGAAGCCACGGCCAGATGCTCGACTCTCTCGGCAAACAACAGAGTGTGCCACTCAACCGCTACGCTCTCTCAGCTGAATACGACAAGAACGAATTCACATTCCGTGCCGAATATCTCCACAGCCAGGGTCTGGCTGCCAAGAGCATAGGCAGCAATGAGATAGACTACAGGAAAGGCACCAAGGCCGATGGTTGGTATGTCTTCGGTATCGTGCCTGTAGTCAAGTCAAAGCTCCATGCAAAAGCCCGTTATCAATGTTACCGCCAGTCGAAAAACTGGGCGTCATCAAAGACCATGTATGAGGTCGGTTTGAACTACTTCTTCAACAAGAACCTGGAGATTACGACTGAATATGCCCGTGTGAACGACCGTACGCTGGCTCATCACAATTATAACTTCGTAGACGTGGAACTCGACTTCCGCTTCTAATAAAACTATTTGTGCCCATGAATGCGTCAACCACCCACACGGAGACCAATTTTGACACCATGATTATCATCGATGCCGACTTTGCCGACCGTGTGGCATTTGACCTTATCGTCAATTTCGAGCGCATCATCAACCGCCGCATCCCCAATGCCGACATGGCAAGATGGGTGGACTGTCTGTCACTCGATGGCGGACTGACTGAGGGCAATCACCACATCCAAGTGGTACTTATTCACAGCAAGGAAAAGACCACTATGGACTATTTCACCCCGGGCGACCTGGAATCCGGTCTCAACGGCAAGGCTTTCAGAGACAACCTGGGTGAGTTTGTGCTGACAGCCGTCAGCGAGGAAGATATAGCCAGCCGCGACGACCTGTTGCTCGACACCCTGCAGCTTGCCATAGCCGACAACAGTGTGAACCGGGTTGTTGTAGTACCCGATGAGGTGTATTACGACCATGTCCGCTCCAGCCTTCGACATGTCCCCGACGACAAGCGCGTTACCGTGCTCGCCATGCAGCCAATGCCAGGCGGCAATTTCCGTCAGGAGATACTGGGGTATTCACTGATGAGTGCATTGGGCATACGGGGTGATGAAATCCAATGATAAAGACTTATTATATCAACAAAATAAAACATTATACAATGGGAAAAGTATTGATGATAGGCGCCGGCGGCGTGGCCACCGTAGCAGCATTCAAAATCGCACAAAATGCAGATGTTTTCACAGAGTTCATGATAGCCAGCCGCACGAAGAAAAAGTGCGACAACCTGGTGGAGGCCATCCATAAAGCAGGCTATGACCTTGACATCAAGACGGCACAGGTGGATGCCGATGACATCGAACAACTCAAAGCCCTGCTCAGCAGTTATCAGCCTGAGTTGGTAGTGAACCTCGCCCTACCCTATCAAGACCTGACCATCATGGAGGCTTGTCTGGCCTGCGGTTGTCACTATCTCGATACTGCCAACTATGAGCCACGCGATGAAGCCCACTTCGAATACTCCTGGCAATGGGCCTATAAAGAGCGTTTCGAGCAGGCAGGACTATGCGCCATTCTCGGTTGCGGTTTCGATCCAGGCGTAAGCGGCATCTACACCGCCTATGCAGCCAAGCACCATTTCGACGAGATACATACACTCGACATTGTAGACTGTAATGCCGGCGACCACCACAAGGCCTTTGCCACCAACTTCAACCCTGAGATCAACATCCGTGAGATAACACAAAAAGGACTCTATTATAAGGATGGAGAGTGGATAGAGACCGACCCGCTGAGCGTTCACCAACCCCTCACCTACCCCAATATCGGTCCACGTGAGAGTTACCTGATGCACCATGAGGAACTGGAGAGTCTGGTGAAGAACTACCCCACCATCCGTCTTGCCCGTTTCTGGATGACTTTTGGCGAACAATACCTCAAGCATCTCGATGTGATACAAAACATCGGAATGAGCCGGATAGATGAAATCACCTACGAGGCACCGCTGGCTGATGACCCCACCAAAACTGCCCGCGTGAAAATCGTGCCCTTGCAATTCCTGAAAGCCGTGCTTCCGAACCCACAGGACCTTGGTGAGAACTATGAGGGCGAGACCAGCATCGGATGCCGCATCCGTGGTGTGAAGGACGGCAAGGAGCGCACCTATTACGTCTACAACAACTGCTCACATCAGGCAGCCTTCCAAGAAACCGGCATGCAGGGAGTAAGCTATACCACAGGAGTGCCCGCCATGATTGGTGCGATGCTGCTGCTTAAAGGTGTATGGAAGAAGCCCGGAGTTTGGAACGTGGAAGAATTCGACCCCGACCCCTTCATGGCTCTCCTCAATGAGAAAGGACTCCCCTGGCACGAGGTATTCGACGGAGATTTGGAAGTAAGCGCAGAATAAGCACATACAAGGCAATAGATACATTTATAAAATACAATACATAATTAAAGAAATGGCAAAAAAAGAAATCATTGCACAAACCGACGGCACGCAGGAAGGAAAGTTGAAAGCGCTGCAAGCCGCCATGTCAAAGATAGAGAAGGATTTCGGCAAAGGCTCCATCATGAAAATGGGTGACCAACAAGTAGAATCCGTTGATGTGATACCTACCGGCAGTATCGGTCTAAACGCCGCACTTGGCGTGGGAGGACTGCCCCGTGGCCGCATCATTGAGATTTTTGGTCCAGAATCATCAGGAAAGACCACTCTGGCCATTCATATCATCGCTGAGGCACAGAAGCAAGGAGGCATTGCCGCCTTCATCGATGCCGAGCATGCCTTCGACCGGTTCTATGCCGAGCACCTCGGTGTGGATGTTGACAACCTGCTCATCTCTCAACCCGACAATGGTGAGCAAGCACTGGAGATTGCCGACCAGCTGATTCGCTCCTCGGCCATCGATGTGATTGTCATCGACTCCGTGGCAGCACTTACCCCCAAGAGTGAGATAGAAGGTGACATGGGTGACAACAAGGTAGGACTGCATGCCCGCCTCATGAGCCAGGCTTTGCGCAAGGTCACCTCGACAATTGCGAAAACCAACACCTGCTGCATTTTCATCAACCAGTTGCGTGAGAAAATCGGCGTGATGTTTGGCAACCCCGAAACGACTACCGGCGGCAACGCCTTGAAATTCTATGCCAGTGTCCGCCTTGACATCCGCCGCGTGACTACTTTGAAGGACGGCGACCAGGCCATTGGCAACCAAGTCCGCGTAAAAGTGGTGAAGAACAAGGTGGCACCCCCATTCCGCAAGGCAGAATTCGAGATTCTCTTTGGAGAAGGCATCTCCAAATACGGAGAATTGGTGGACCTCGGCGTAGAATATGACATCATCAAGAAAAGCGGTTCCTGGTTCTCCTATAACGACACCAAACTGGCTCAAGGCCGTGATGCCACCAAGGCTTTGCTGAAAGACAATCCAGAGCTTTGCGAAGAGATAGAGGCCCAAATCATGGAGGCACTCAAGTAAAGCAGAAAATCATCACTCTGCCAAAATGTCATATTTACACTTATCATAAGGCAGTTTGGCACACCATTTGTTGTATATTAATCGGACTGCGCAGGCTCGCGCCCCGCAGTCCGATTTATCAATCAGATATTCAAACAATTAAAAAACATACAACAATGGGAAAAATTATTGGAATAGACTTAGGAACAACCAACTCATGCGTTTCGGTATTCGAAGGCAATGAGCCAGTAGTTATCGCCAACAGCGAGGGCAAGCGTACAACTCCCTCAGTCGTTGGATTTGTCAAGGACGGTGACCGCAAGGTGGGTGACCCCGCCAAGCGTCAGGCCATCACCAATCCTCAGAACACTATCTATAGTATCAAGCGCTTCATGGGTGAGACCTATGAGCAGTGCCGCAAGGAAGCTGAGCGTGTGCCCTTCAAGGTGGTCAACGAGAGTGGCTATCCCCGTGTAGAAATTGAAGGCCGCAAATATACCCCACAGGAGATTTCCGCCATGGTCCTTCAGAAGATGAAGAAGACCGCAGAGGATTATCTGGGAGAGGAAGTAACAGAGGCTGTCATCACCGTACCTGCTTACTTCAGCGACTCACAGCGCCAGGCCACCAAAGAGGCTGGCCAGATTGCAGGACTCAATGTCCGTCGTATCGTGAACGAGCCTACAGCCGCAGCTTTGGCTTATGGTGTGGACAAAGCCAACAAGGAAATGAAGATTGCCGTGTTCGACTTAGGCGGTGGTACTTTCGATATCTCCATCCTTGAATTCGGTGGTGGTGTCTTTGAGGTGCTTTCCACCAACGGTGACACCCACCTGGGTGGCGACGATTTCGACCAGGTCATCATCGACTGGCTGGTACAGGAGTTCAAGAATGACGAGGGTGCCGACCTGAAGGCAGACCCGATGGCCATGCAGCGTCTGAAGGAAGCCGCTGAGAAAGCCAAGATTGAGCTCTCGAGCAGCACCTCAACAGAAATCAACCTTCCTTATATCATGCCAGTGGGTGGAGTGCCCAAGCACCTGGTGAAAACTCTTACCCGTGCCAAGTTTGAGCAGTTGGCTCACAATCTCATTCAGGCTTGTCTCGCTCCTTGTCAAAAAGCCATGGCAGATGCCAAGCTCAGCACTTCCGATATCGATGAGGTTATCCTCGTTGGCGGTTCAAGCCGTATCCCAGCCGTACAAATCCTGGTGAAGAACTACTTCGGCAAAGAGCCTTCCAAAGGTGTCAATCCTGACGAGGTGGTAGCCGTGGGTGCCAGCATCCAGGGAGCTATCCTCAACAAGGAAGGTGGCGTGGGCGACATCGTGCTGCTCGACGTGACACCGCTGACCCTCGGTATTGAGACTCTGGGTGGCGTGATGACCAAACTTATCGATGCCAACACCACTATCCCCTGCAAGAAGAGTGAGACATTCTCTACAGCAGCTGACAACCAGACCGAGGTGACCATCCACGTGCTCCAAGGCGAGCGTCCTATGGCTGCCCAGAACAAGTCCATCGGCCAGTTCAACCTTACCGGCATTGCACCCGCACGCCGTGGTATCCCTCAGATTGAGGTGACCTTCGACATCGATGCCAACGGTATCCTCAAAGTATCTGCCAAGGATAAAGCCACAGGCAAGGAGCAGGCCATCCGTATCGAGGCTTCATCTGGTCTGAGCAAGGAGGAAATCGACCGCATGAAGGCCGAGGCTGAGCAGAACGCCGAGAACGACAAGCGTGAGCGCGAGCGCATCGACAAGATGAACCAGGCTGACTCGCTCATCTTCACCACTGAGACCTTCCTCAAGGACAACGGCG
>CACXDY010000382.1 GCA_902766505.1 uncultured Prevotellaceae bacterium | reverse complement strand
TTGAGGATGTCATTCTGGATGGTACCAGCCATTTCCTCGAGTTGAGCACCCTGCTCCAGTCCAGCTACGATATAGAAAGCAAGAATAGGAAGAACGGCGCCATTCATGGTCATCGACACTGACATCTTGTTGAGAGGGATGCCCGAGAACAACACTTTCATGTTCTCCTCATTGCAAATCGACACACCGGCTTTACCCACATCGCCCACTACGCGGGCATTGTCAGGGTCATATCCACGGTGAGTAGGCAGGTCGAAAGCCACAGACAGACCTTTCTGTCCCGAAGCCAGGTTTCTGCGGTAAAAAGCGTTCGACTCCTCAGCGGTGGAGAATCCGGCATACTGACGGATGGTCCAAGGGCGGAAAGGATACATCATTGAGTACGGGCCACGGAGATAAGGAGGAATACCGGCAGTGAAATCCAGATGTTCCATCCCCTCCAGGTCCTCCTTGGTGTATACAGGTTTCACCTCAATATGCTCAGGAGTTTTCCAGTTATAATCAATGCCGTTGGCAGCCTGCCATTCTGTCCCGTTTTTGGGTTGGATACCGGCGTAAATATCTATGTCTTTAAAATTCTTTCTCATGACTTTTGCGGTTTAGCTTAGATTCCCAACTTGGCATTATATTCTTTCAATGTCTCCAGCACGTTACAGCGCACATGTACGAAGTTCTCTATGCCTGCAGCTTTCAGGTCTTCCATGCATGCCGGGGCGCCAGCCACCACAAACATGGCCCTACCATTTAGATACTTAAATGCCGGGATGGCATATTCAGCATATTCATCATCGCTCGAACAGATAACCACGATGTCGGCGCCGGCTTCCAAGGCGGCGTCCACGCCTTCCTCTACGGTCTTGAATCCCAAGTTGTCGATTACTTTATAACCGGCACAAGCGAGGAAGTTGCATGAGAACTGAGCTCTTGCCTGTCTCATTGCCAGATTGCCGATAGTCAGCATGAAGGCCACGGGCACCTTTGTGTTTTCGGTATGTATACGGAGGTCTTCGAAATCAGCAGCAAGGCGGGTAGATTTCACGGCCTTGAATGGAGCCTCTTCCTCACTGCAGCAGCAGTTGCATTGCAGACCTTTCTTTCCTTCCGACTTCTCTGTGAAGTTGGGGAACTGATTGGTACCGAGAATAAACTCCTTGCGTTTGGCAGCATCAGCATGTCTCTTGACATTAGTTTCATTGATAACATCCTGTATTTTGCCCTCTTTGGCGGCAGCGAGGAAGCCACCGTCCTCTTCCACTTGCAGGAAGATTTTCCAAGCCTCTTGTGCCAGGCTGTCGGTCAGATGCTCAATATAGTATGAGCCGGCTCCCGGGTCAACCACTTCGCCGAAATGACATTCCTCCTTGAGCAGCAATTGCTGATTGCGTGCGATACGCTCAGAGAAGTCGTTGGGTTGCTCATAAGCAGCATCAAACGGCACTACAACCATAGAGTTGATTCCAGCCAGTGCGGCACTCATGGCTTCCGTCTGCGAGCGCAGCAGGTTGACATAGCTGTCAAAGACAGTTTGGTTGTACTTCGATGTTGTGGCATTCACGATCATCATGCATGAGTTGTCGTTTTTCGGCTCATATTGCTTGACGATTTGAGCCCAGAGCATTCTGGCAGCCCTGAATTTGGCGAGCTCCATGAAATAGTTCTCGCTCACACCCATGTTGAACTTGATTTTGCTGGCCGCCATGTCGGCATCGATACCAGCTTCTGTCATCATCTGCATGTACTCGTTTCCCCAAGCCAGAGCATAGCCTAATTCCTGTACGATATATGCACCGGCATTGTTCAGTGCCTCAGAGTTGACAGCCACACAGCGGAAATGAGGATAATCCTTCAGCGCTTCAACGATTTTAGCCGTTTCATCGAGCAATGCGGTTACATCCTTGCCCTTCATCACCAATTTCTGGATGGGGTCGAAATCGATGCTTCCCACGATTCTAATCTTGTCGCAGCCATTCTTCTCAAAATAATCCTTCAGAATTTCCACCAGTTCCAAGGTGTGTCCTTGGCAGGTGCGGAAATTCAACTCGATGCACTCGCACTCAATATCCTTCAAAAGAGTGGCGATGAACTCTGGGCTGACAGCTTTTCCTGGGATGCGGAATCCCAAGGAGTCGACACCCTTGTTGAGAACATCCAGTGCCTTGGCATTGGCAGCGGCAGCATCATCAGCTTTGATGTCCTGTCTGACATACCATGCATTGCTGTTTTTCTTTGTGCCTCTAACGAATGGGAACTCCCCGGGCAGAGCTTCGGGTGTCTTGAGTTTCAGAACATCTTCCCTGCGGTAGAACGGCTGTACATTAAAGCCTTCATTAGTTCTCCAGACAAGTTTCTTATTGAAATCAGCCCCTTTCAGATCCACCTGGATTTTATCCAGCCATTCCTGTGTTGTAGGTGATTGAAACTCGTCGAAGAGTTTTTCCTTGTTGTTTGACATAGCGAAATTAATTATATAAGTTTTAAGAATAATTTAAGGAGTGGTAAAACGCTAGTTCCGTAGTGCAAAGGTAGTCTTTTTTCCCGATACATTAAAATAAAATAGAAGAAATTCATATTTAAACGTGAAAAATTCAAAATCTACCGGAGAGCCCTTTAAAATAATGCACAAAAAATTATCTTTTGAGCATTATTTTTCTTAATTTTGCATCGATTTTTCAGAAAAAAGAGCATACAGATGGATTGGCTAATTGATCTTTTTACTTCCACCGACTCAGTAGCCCATGTGGTGTTGCTATATGCCATTGTTATAGCTATTGGCGTATATTTAGGTAAAATCAAGGTTTTCGGCATATCACTTGGTGTGACATTTGTGCTTTTTGCCGGAATCTTGGCTGGCCATATTCATTTTACGGCCCCCCTGCCCATACTCAATTTCTGTC